>JAGLWJ010000220.1 GCA_023133475.1 Phycisphaerae bacterium
CCATTATAGTTAGAAACCCGCTACAACACAAGTGTAAATAGGTAAGTAGTTCCCTCGTTGGCGCTTCGGACTCGGATTCTGCAAGCTTCATGCTCCCCTGCGGGTCGCCGCTAAACGTTGCGGATTGTCACCGCTAAACATCCACGTGTGCACACAACGACGATGTCTCCATCCCCCCATTTTCCATTTTTAATTTTCCATTTTCCATTCTCACTCCTCTCCTTCTTCTGCGCCCGCTGTGGGGAACAGATTGTCCAGGTTTTGTTTCAAGTCTTCGTCGATGGCAAGCGTCAGTGCCCCGAGGTTGTCCTGCAACTGCTCCGGGCGTGGTGCCCCCAGGATGACACTGGATACGCCCGCCTGGTCGCGAGCCCACGCCAATGCCAACTGGGCCCGCGAGCAGCCTAACTCGTCGGCGAAAACCTTGAACCTGCGGACCCGTTCCAGGTTCTGCTCAGTATAACGGCCCTTGCACAACCATTGCTCCCTGGCCATGCGCGATCCAGGTGACAAGCCTTTGTCGTACTTGCCGGTCAGGATGCCCATGCCCAACGGGCTCCAAACCACCATGCCCATCCCATACTCCAACGCCACCGGCCTGACGTCCTGCTCAAACTTTCGCCGGGCGATGAGGCTAAGCTGCGGCTGCTCGACTTGCGGAGGGTGGAGATTGCGTTTATCACAAATGCGGTGCACCTGGTGAAGTTGTGCCCCGGTCCACTCGCTGGTGCCCCAGTAAAGAATCTTGCCCTGACGCACCAGATCGTCCATGGCTTGGGCGGTCTCCTCGACCGGGGTGCTCTCGTCGAAGCGGTGGCAGAAATAGATGTCGAGATAGTCGGTGCCGATCCGTTGCAGACTGCCGTGCACCGACTCGAAAATGTGCTTGCGCGATAGCCCCCGGTCGTTCACTTCGTCGCTCATGGGGAAGAAAACCTTGCTGGAGACCACCAGTTCGTGGCGTGGGAAGTCCGCCAGAACTCGGCCCATTGCCCTCTCCGCCTCTCCCTTGGAGTAAATGTCGGCGATGTCGAAGAAGTTGATCCCGGCGTCGAAGGCTGTCGTGAGAATGGTGCGCACGGTTTGCGGGTCCGCACCGCTCTCGCCGTAGCTCAGCCAACCGCCCAGCCCAAAGACGCTCACCCTGGTTCCACAACGCCCCAGCGAACGATAAAACATTTCGGGTGTTTGCATGTCAGCCTCCAGTGAGGTTAAATCCCCAGTGATCCACCGGTTGCACCGGTGAGTGTTGATTGTCCGACGGCACAACAATGATTTCCAATGCTACGTCACCGAAACCACCTCCGCCAGCCGGGCAGCCAATCGATATGCACGTGCACATCATGGGCAACGGTAGCGGCGGCACGGGATGTCGGCTGCGGGCTTCCGGGTGGCGACGGCTGATGGTTATGGTGATGCTCAAGCACATCGGTGTTCCGCCGGAGGCTCTGTGCAGAGGCCTGGATCGGCTATACGTCGAGCGTCTGTTGCAATTCGTGCGGCAGTCTTCGCTCGGTTCAGTGGTCATTCTGGCCCAGGACCAAGTGTACGACGACGACGGGCGGGTCATCGAGGGCATTCTTAGCTATTACGTGCCAAACTCTTACGTGCTGGAGTTGGGGCGTCGGCATCACGAGTTCTTGCCGGGGGTGTCGATCCATCCCGCCCGCCCGGACGCACTGGAGGAACTTGAGCGGTGCCTGGCCGGCGGGGCGGTGCTGATGAAATGCCTGCCGATCAGCCAGAACATCGACTGCAACGACCGCCGCTACAGACGGTTTTGGGAGCGGATGGCTGAAGCCGGACTGCCGCTTTTGGCTCATACGGGCAGCGAACATATTTTGCCGGTGGTCAGGCCTGAGCTGGCAGACCCGCGGGTCCTGCGATTGCCGCTGGAATGCGGGGTTACCGTAATCGCCGCCCATTGCGGCACTCGCAGTAGCCCTTTCACCACCGACTACTTTGCGGTGTTCGCCGAGATGACTCGGCGCTATCGACGCCTGTACGGCGACCTGAGCGCATTCAATATGCCGATCCGCGGCAGCCATGTGCGTCAATGCCTACAAGAGCCGTTGGTGCGGCGTATGTTGCACGGGAGTGATTATCCGGTCCCGGTGGTCGGCCACCGTTCCTGGATTCGGGGTTTGATCGACTGGTCAACCTTGCGTCGCTGGCAGCGGCATCCAAACGTTCTGGAGCGCGACTACCAATTCAAACGGGCGATGGGTTTTCCCGAGGAAGTATTTACCCGCGTCAACCAACTGCTGCGGATGTAGGGTGGGTGGAACCTCGCGGAGCGAGGTGGAACCCACCATTCAGGGACAAGTCCAAAGTCCAAGGTCCAAAGTATCTGTAGGTCGGGTCCGCAGACCCAACGTTCGGGATTCCCAACAGCATCGCCGGGGGATGTCGGGTCTGCGGACCCGACCTACTGAGTGCTCCCCTTCGGGTCGCCGCTAAACACCTCGGCGCCGTTGCCAATGCCCACATTTTCAATTTTCAATTTTCCATTTAACTACTGAGCGACAACTTTGGATATGGACATGATCGGCAATAGTAGTGCGATGGCGATGCCACCGACTATGACGCCCATGATCGCGATCATCGCCGGTTCGATCATTTGCGTTACGGTCTTGATGGTGATGCGCAATTCGTCGTCGAGGAAATCGCAAAGACGAACCAGGACCGTCCCTAAACGCCCGGACCTTTCCCCGGCTTCGATCATCTGCACAAGCGGGCGGGGTATCAGCGGGTCGTTGTAGAGGGGGGTGCTGAGCTGTTCGCCGCGGTGCAGGTGTTTGTCCACCTCCGACCACATGCGATCGAAATAGTAGTTCTTGGAGACCGCGCGAGTGATGGAGATGGCATCCAGCATGGACACACCCGAATCGACCAGTATCCCCAAAGTTCGCAGGCTCATGGTGATATTTGACTTCAAGAGCATCTTGCCGATCAAGGGTGTGTGCAAATGCATCCAATGGGCATATGGGCGCATGGAGCGAGCCCGGAAGAACCATATCAACACCACCACCCCCACCAGCGTAGCCGCCAACAACCACATCCAATAGTCCACCATCCCGTTGGTGACTGTCATGAGGACAAGGGTGGGCATGGGCAGGGTGGCTTCCTTGCCGGCGTAAATGCTCAAGAACTTGGGCAGCACGTAGGTCATCAGAAATACGGTGACGCCCACCGCCACCATAAGAAGGGCCAGCGGATAAGTCAAAGCCGATTTGACCTTCTTGCGGATTTCGCGCCGGTGGGCCAGGTACTCGGCACAGCGGGTCAGCATAGGCCCCAAGGTGCCCGAAGCCTCAGCCGCCCGCACCAGGTTGACGAAGAAGGTATCGAAAATCTTGGGGTGGTTGGACAAGGCGGTGGAAAACGCCTCGCCCGACTCAACGTCGTGCAAAACCCGCTCGAGAATTGCCCGAAAACGCCCGCCGGAGGTCTGGGCAAGAATACCGTGGATGGCATCGGTGAGAGAGACCCCGGTCTCGACCATGATGGAAAGCTGGTTAAAGAAGAAGATGATGTCTTCCTGACGGACTCGTCCTTGCCCCAGGGTGATCACCTGCGCGCCCTGGCGGTCGACCTGCTCAGCCAACTCGCGCAACTTGACCACGTACTTTCCCTCGGCGCGCAGCATCCGTGCGGCTTCTGCCGGCGTTTTGGCGACGATCTCCCCCTTCAGGGAGCCGCCCGAGGTGTCGCGTGCGAGGTAGTTAAAGCGCGGCATGGCTTGCTACTCCCATGGCCTGGGCTGGGCGGATGAGACGCCGGTGCCGACCGGTTCGAGTTTTGTAGTGTGTCGGCCAAGCAACCGTTCGAGTCGTTCGGGGTCGGCGGCTTTGGTCAAGGCTGAGCCCCGGCTGATCAGCCCTTCGCGGACCAGCTTGGCGATGGCGGCGTCGAGTGTTTGCATGCCCTGCTGCCCACCCGTCTCGATCATGCTATCAATCAGATGGGTGTTGTTGTCGCGCACGGCGCGGGCAATGGCCGGCGTGACGATCATCAGTTCGACGGCCGGGATCATGCCCCCGTCGCGTTCGTTGGGGAATAACACCTGGCAGGCGATGGCTTTCAGGGCGGCGGCAAGCTGCACGCGGACCTGCTGCTGAGCCTGAGAGTCGAACACGTCCACCACCCGCTGGACGGTATGGGCGGCGGTGTTGGTGTGCAGCGATGCCAGCACCAGGTGCCCGGTCTCAGCCGCGGTCAGGGCGGCGGCGATGGTCTCCAGGTCGCGCATCTCACCGACCAGAATCACATCGGGCCTCTGACGCACAACATGACGCAATGCCTCGGAAAAGGAGGGCGAGTCATCGCCAATCTCACGCTGCTCGATGATGGACTGCTCGTTTCTGAATGCGAACTCGATGGGGTCCTCCATGGTGATCACGTGAGCCCGGCGTCGCCGGTTAATACGCTGAATCAATGCAGCCAATGTGGTGCTCTTGCCCGAGCCGGTAGGCCCGGTGATCAGCACCAGCCCGCGCGGCAGATTGGCCAACTCCGCCAGACGCGGTGGCAGGTGCAGTTGATCCAACTCCGGAATGTCGGAGCTGATGAACCGGACGGCGACAGCCAACGAACGCCGCTGGTAGTGAATGTTAATACGGCAGCGTCCCACCTGACGGTGGCCTATGGAGAAATCCAGGTCGCGCCGGTGGTTGAGGCGTTCGCGCTGCTTGGCGCTTAGGAACTCCGTTACCATATCCTGGAGGTCGACGGCGCTGAGGGGTTGGTCGCCCAGGGTCTCCATCCGGGTGTTGACGTAGATGCTGGGCGCGGCGCCGGCCACCAACAGCAGGTCGGAGGCGCCGGCCTGCTTGGCTGCTATTAGTAACGACAAAATTCTGTCATTGTCCTGCATGGTGCCCTTCCTATCCCGCGGTCACGCGGAGCACTTCGGCGGGGGTGGTCACCCCTTGACGCACTTTCTCAAAACCGGCTTCCAGGATGCTTTTCATGCCCATGCTTTTGGCTTTTGAGCGGATGGTTCCCAGGGAAGCCCCGGAGGCGATGGCGTCGCGCAGCTCGTCGTCGGGCACCAGCAGTTCGTAGATGCCGATCCGCCCTTTCATGCCGAGTTGGTGGCACTCCGAGCAACCGCGCCCCTGGAAGACCTGCTCGAGCTTTACGCCCAGGCGTTCGGCAGTGCGCAGCAGGCTGGGCGCCGGTTCCACCGCCCGCTTGCAGTGGGGGCAAATCGAACGTATCAGGCGCTGGGCAAGAATGGCCACCAGCGATGCACTGATCAGGTAAGATTCCACACCCAGGTTGTGCAGGCGGGTGATCGCACTGGGTGAGTCGTTGGTGTGCAGGGTGGAGAGCACCAGGTGCCCGGTCAATGCCGCCTGCACGGCAATGCGGGCGGTCTCCGCATCGCGAACCTCGCCGAGCATGATCACGTCCGGGTCCTGCCGCAGCAGCGAGCGCAGGACGCCGGCAAAGCTCAGCCCGATCTTCTCGTTAACTTGAAACTGGTTCACCTCCGGAACCTGAAACTCCACCGGGTCCTCGACGGTGCAGATGTTGACCGATTTGCTGTTGATCTCATTCAAAACCGCATAGAGGGTAGTGCTTTTCCCGCTTCCGGTGGGGCCTGTGACCAGGATAATACCGTGGGGTTTGCGCACCTCATGGTGGAAGGCCTCGTAGAGTGACTCGGACATGCCCAGTTGGTCCAGGCTCACCAGGGCGTTGCGCGTGTCGATCACCCGGATGACCACTTTCTCGCCGAACTTGTTGGGCAGGGTGGAGACTCGCAGGTCGACACGGTTGCCCTCCACCGTCATGCTGATGGCTCCGTCTTGCGGGAGGCGTCGTTCGGAGATGTCCAGACTCGCCATGATCTTGATCCGCGACACGATGGCTGGTTGCATCTGGTATGGGGGGTGCAGCTTTTCGCTCAGCACCCCGTCGATGCGGTAGCGGACCCGCAGGGATTTGTCGCCCGGCTCGATGTGCACGTCGCTGGCCCCTTCGCGGACCGCCGAGAAGATCAGGTGGTTGACCAGTTGGACCACGGGTGACTCCTCGCCCAACGTCTCTGCGCCGGCGGTGTCGATAACGGTGCCCAAATCGGCGGATTGGCCGGTGTCGCCCGGGTCTTTGAGAATGTCCTCGAGGGCAAATCCCTCCGCCTCCGGCTGATAGCGCTGTAGGGTGCTTTCGATGTCGGGCTTCATCGCCGCGACGATCTGGACCGGGCAGCCGGCCATCTGGGCGATCTCTTCCACCAAAAACACGTTGGAGGGTTCGGTGACGGCTACGGTGAGGACGTTGTCCACGTTGAAGAGCGGCAGAATATGGTTGTTTTCGATGAATTCGCGCGGGAGGGTCTTGATGATCCTGGGATCGACCAGGTTCGGGGTGATGCGGGCGAAGGGGATGCGATAGGCATCAGCCAGGGCTTCGACCACTTGGGCTTCGGTGCAGAAGCCCAGCTCGATGATGACCTCGCCGAGCAGCTTGCGGTGGGCGCTTTGCTTTTGAGCTTTGAGGGCTTCGGCGATCTGCTCGCGGGAGATCAGCTTCTGTTCGACGAGGATTTCGCCGACTGGTTTGGCGTGTTGTGTGGTGGGTGCCTGGCTCATGATGATGCACTATGCGAAGCTTTCCAGAGCTTCCTCCAGAAACTCTTCCTGTTGGAAGTGGTGTTGCAGTCTTGTTATTTCGAGAATTTTCTTCATCATCTCGGGAAGGTTGCACACTTTCATCAGGCCCAGGCGCTCGTCGCACTCGCGTTTGAGCCAGGTCAGTGCTTCCAGCCCGGCGCTGTCGATGCGCGTCGCTTCGCCGAAATCCACGATGAAGTCACGGCGGTCTTCGGCGAGCGCCTGCTCGGCCAACTCGCGGAATTTCTGGACGGTGGCATCGATCAGTTCACCGTCGATGGTGAGCACACATACGTTATTGTTCTCATCGGCAGTTATGCTCACGATATCTTCCTTTGTTGGTAACCGTTCACACCGGGTGGCATGGACAAGAACCGCCGGCGAACAACGCTACGACATCACCGTGGAACGTTCTAGCGGTTCTTGTCCGTGGGAGCACACGACGGCCTTCGCCACGGACAAGGATCGCCGCCGACATCTCGGCCCATTCGGGGCGTTCCTCCAAGGCGATCCTTGTCCGTGCCACCCCAGAGGGCGTGAACGGTTACAACCCGCCCTACGTCGGCTCCAATAGACGCTTGGCCCACACACACCGCGGATCGATCTGCAAAGCCCGGCGATAGTGTTCTCCAGCGGTGACGCGGCGTCCGGTTTCCTCCAACACCTGCCCGATAAGACAGTGTGCCAGGGTATCGGCAGGATCGATCGACAACGCCCGGCGAAACGACTCCTCCGCCGCCGGCAACTCGTTTTGCTTCCAGCAGATGAAACCGTGTAGCAGGTGTGCCTGAACGTCGCCGGGGGTCAACCGTTCGAGTTGCTCGGCGTAGCGGCGGGCGGTCATCCAGTCGCCGGTCATCACCGAGGCTTGCACGAGCAGCATCATGCACCTGGTGTTGCCTGGGCGATGGCGGAGTTCATCGCGCAGCAGTTGTTTGGCTTCACCGACCCGGTTGGTGGACAGGTATGCGGTGCACAAGGCTGTCACCACTGAAGAGGGTGTATCCGCCCGGGACTGCACGTACGGGCGCAGCAGCGACACCGTCTCGGCATATTGCCCGCTTTCCGACAGCAGCCTGCCAAGCTCCTCGATAAGCACGTCGCAACCACCGGGTTTTTCGGAGAACGTGGTGCCGCATCCGCTACGTTCCATAGCCAGCCGGAGGTTGGGGATCGCCGCCTCCGTGTCACCGATGAGCAAAGCAATCTGCGCGAGCAGCATCTCGAGCGTGCCGTCGGAATCGAAACGGTTGACGTTCTCGGAGATAAGTTCCGCCGCCTCTTCCGGGTGTCCCAGTTCCGCCAGGCATTCCGCCTCAGCCACCAGGTAGTCCATGGTGTTTTCATCGTGGGCCCGAGCGAGGTGATAATGCTCCAGGGCGGATTCCAACTGACCGGTGTGCTCGGCGATCAGCCCACAGGTGTACTCAACCTCGGGCGTGTGCGGGGCACAACGCCGTGCTTGGTCAACCGTTTTGCGGGCTGATGCGATCTTGCCCTGCTCGATATAGCAGTGTGCCAGCAACAAAAACTGCTCCGCCGACGAATCGTCGGTGGCGATGGCTTCGTTGACCGTATCGATGGCGGCTTCGATCTGCCCGCGTTGGAATTGCTGGTTGGCTAACCGATACTTAATTTTGGCGCGGACGTGGTTCCAGTTCTGTTCCGCCTGCTCGCAGCGTTCGGTGTGCATGGAGCTGCATCCCGAAACCGAAAGCACCGCCAGCAAGACAGCCAGTATTGCTTTGCTGGGTGCCCCATCCCGTTCCGGTCGGGTGACCCATGGCTTTAGGGCTTGTCGATTTAGTCTGTAGCGTCGCCCCTTGTGGGCGGCGCACCCGTGTTTTTCGTCACCCACAAGGGGTGACGCTACATTGGGAATCGCCACGGACGACTTAATCGACAGCCCCTTTAGCCGTGGGGGACGCGAATTGGTGAACCGTTCGTGTCCCCCACCGCTAAAGCGGTGGGCCACCCAGCCTGCGGGGGCGCAGGCCGCTACATCGCTTTTCACACACTCTCTAAGGCATTGTCGTCTATGGGGCATCGTTCAAGCCTCCCTGCTCGTTTCCTTCCTCGAACCCCCCGGGGCCTCGCAGATGGCCCGGGCTGACGAATGGCGGCGCCGCTCTGTCGTAGTCCGGCGGCTTGATGCTTCGTTCCTGCATGATGATCCGGTAAATGAAGTTCCGCCCCGCAGCCCCATCATCGTCCCAATCGCGCATACCCAGGATTTCCTCTTTCAACTCGACGGCTGATATGAAACGCGGATAGTTGTACAATGCCATCTTCACGTCCCACAAAGCCTTGTCCGAATCCCCGTTCGCAAAGTGTTCGAGCGACTTGCGGTAGTAGGCCTGAGCCAATCGCTCGCGCCCGCCCCACATCAGGTGTTTCCGCAGCCCGACGCGCATGCGTTCGATGTCCTGGCGCATCTTCTCGCCGGCGCGGGCGTAGGCATCCTGATCCTTCACCAGGTGAACGGTCAACAGGATGATGACTTCCTGCCGTTCGGTGGTGTCGCTGCGCCCCTGGAAGGCGGCGCCCAGAACCGGGATATTCCCCAGCAGCGGTATCTGACTTCGCGTGTCGGCGGTTACTTCCCGGAACAGACCGCCGATCAGGATGGTCTGCCCGTCCCGCACCATTACGTTGGTGGTCACCTCAGTGGTTTGTTCGGAGGGCAACCCGTTGGCCACCGTCCCCACACTGTCCTCGGGGTGCAGTTCCATGCGTATAAACCCGTCGTCCCCGATGAAAGGCCTGAAGATCAACTGTGTCCCGGTCTCGAGAAACTCGACCGTCTGAATCGCCTGGGTCTCGGTGACCGTGGTGGTCAGATACCCGTCGCGACGCCCGACGATCACCTGAGCCTTTTGCTTGTTGAGGGCCAGCACCTTGGGGTTGGCCAACACCATCGTGTCGCCGATCGACTCCAATGCCCGCACGAACACCCCGACATGATCCTTTATCACCCCGATGGTCATCCCGCCCTTGGGCACCATGGAGCCGAAATCCGTGGTTATGTTGGAGTTGAAGCGCTCGAGGCGATCGGTGGGAAGCTGCCCCATGCTCAGATTGGTCACTGCGGTGGAGGTCGAGCCAAGCAGCTCCAGATCGACACCGCCTACCACGGTGAAGTCCACTCCCAGGGAGTTCTCTTCGTTCAGGGACACTCCCAGGATGGTGGCTTCGACCAACACCTGTTGGGGTCGCACGTCCACTTGGTGGAGGATGTCTTCGATGTTGTCCAGCACGTCGGGCAGGTCCCGCACCACCAGGTAATCCTGGTGGGCCATGCTGTCGGCACCGCCGTCTTCGGCACCGCTGCCCAGTCCCGTTGTCGGTTCGGGGGTGCCTACCGCCGTGCCTCCCTCGCTCAACATCGGCTGCACGACAGCCAGGGCATCCCTGGCGGAAATGTAGTAGAGGGGCAACACGCGGGTGACCGGCGGGGTCTCGGCGGCGATTATCTCGGCGAGCTCCTCGTTGGTGTACACGTAAATGAAGCTGCCCACCTGACGATAACCAGCCTGATTGGCCACCAGGATTGCGTCCAGGGCTTCTTCGAAGGTGACGCCGTAGAGATGGGCGGTGACCGTTCCGGTGACCGTGGGCGTGGCGATGATGTTGCGACGGCTTTGCAACGAGAGGATTTCCAGCACTACCGCAAGAGGTTGATCTGCCACGTGCATCTCCACCGTTCCGGTCCTGGAGACGTGAATCGTGTCCATCCCGTGGTCTTTGCCCTGTGGCTGGGTTTCATCATGCTCCGGGTCCGGGTCGGGGTCGGGCGATGTTTGCGGTGCGGGCTCTTTGTCGGCAGTGTTGTTGCCGAGTTGCCCGCTGAGGATTCGAGAGAGCAGCCCCTCCTCTTGAGCCCGGACGGGCGTATTGTGCTGGGGGGGGCAATCGACCAACAGAATAAGTGCGGTGGTTACCCAAAAACAAATCCCTTTGTTGAACCGAGGTGTAGTGGCCATCGGCTGCTCTCCTTTGCATCTCCACCCCCTGATGGGGCGGGTCCGGGATCGATGTTCAATCCATGTGCAGTGCGATTCGCTCCCGCTTGTCGTTGGACAAAATCACTTGGGCGGGGGAGATGGACTCCACCACGAATCCGTGGATCACGTCCCCGACTCGAACGCACTTTCCGCTGATCACCGCCTGGGGGCTCCCGCCGGCGGCGCACAAGGTCAAAGTCAATTCGAGATTCAGGACCGGAGCATCCTTCACCGGGTTTTCCACTTCGCCTGGTGAAGTGTCCGGCTTCATCCACCGCCTGGTAGCAAACAGCGACCAGTCGGCTTGGAAGAGGTCGCGTGCCGGCTTGCCCGGCAGGCTTGGCAGGGGTTGGCGAGCCGGTCTGGCCGACGCTGGCACCGCTTCGGGGATCAGCGTGGGGTCGTCCTGGAACGCAGTCGCCAGGTCGGCGGCTCCGGCGGTGCGCGGGCTGCGGATAAACTGGCGTGCCACAATCACCACCAGCGTCAGTGCAAGCACGCAGAGCAGCCCGGACTTGCCCGGGGAAGCCTTGAACTGCGCCGTCAAAGTTATCCACAACCGGCTGCTGCTCACGTGCCGAATCCTGTCAGTAGGGCGGGTTCTACCTGCCTTCGTGGCACAAAACGGCGGGTGGAACCCGCCCTACATCTCGTGAAAAATCTGCATGGTCAATTCGGTCCTCAGCTTGTTGTGCTCGTCAACCGGAACCTCTTCGCCGGCGGGCGGGCGCAGGACAGCCAACCTGGTGACCCTCGTGGCCCGCGGCAAACTCTCGATCGCCCGGAGGAAGCTGAACAACTCCGGAAAGTCGGCATCAAAGCTGATCCGGATCGGAAGGGTAGTGATCCCCCCCAGCCGCTCAGGAGCCTGTGGGACGATGTTCTGATTCCCCAGCCGCAAGTGTTCCGCGATGGCTGACACCTCTTCCACGAAGTCGCCCAGTTTTGCCGTCTCCGGGATGCGCGTTTGACACTCCGCCAACAGGCTCCTGGTCCGCTGCAGACTGGCCTGGATTTGGGGCAGATCCGCGATGTTGGCGTTGTTGCGGTGCAACTGCTCGCGGGTGTTTCGGATGGAAGCGCGTAGGTTGCCCAGTTTGCGCTGCTGCGGCAGAAAGAACATAAAAACAAACCCCGCGGTCATCCCCACCGCGACACTCGCCACGATATAACTGTCCCAACACCTGTTCATGCCACTATTCAAACTGCGGCAACCGTGAAGTCACCTTGAACTCCCAAGCCTCGTGGCTATCCACCACCACCGGCTTGGAGTAACGCAATGCCACCTCATGGAACAACGGCGAGCGGGTCATGTTTGTCATCAGGTTGCCCACCGCCTTGCCGGAGCCGGCCCACCCGGCAATTTCAACCTTTCCGTCCCAATCGTCGCATGACCGGCTGGTTTGCCCGCTGTCTTCCACCGCGTTCTCTTCGCCTGATGCGGGTTGGGTAAGGCGAGGTTTCTGCTTGACGCGGACTTCCTTCAAGACCATCGCATCGGGCATCAAGTGCGACAGCTCAGCCAACACGGCGTGGAGGGGAGCCCCACCGGCTACGTCGATCAGCAGTAGTTGCTTTGCGTGCAGCTCGTCCAGGCGGGTCTCCAACTCGTCAAGAACCGTAAGAACCTCGACCGCCTCCTCGCGGCTTGCGAGCCCTGCCTGCAACTCTGCCAGATTCTCCCTGGCGGATACCACCTGCACATGACGCCCGGCGGACACCAGCACCATGGTCATCGCCAGGATTGCGAGGAAGGTCACTTGTGTTATCCGGCTGTGTTTGCGCCTGCATTGGGCGATGTACCAGTCCGGTATGAAGTCTATCTCTTTCATCGCCCGACTCTCGCCGTTAAACACCGGACAGGTTTCAAAGCCAACCCCGCCGCGGTGGCCCAGTCGGCCATTGGGCCACCGCTCGCATCTTCGCAGAACGCATCGGCACCGGTGATATTGCGCAGAGGGAACCCCACACGACACGGTAGCCCGCTGATTTCCGAGAGGTGCTCGAGGTAGCGTGAGTTCAACGCTTCCCCCCCTACGCAGGTGATGGATTCAGGGCGCCGACCGCGGAACGTTACCGCATAGTAGCGCAGGCACAGGCTGATCTCTTTGCCCAACTGGCCCAACCCCTCTCGCACGGCGGTGTCCACCGCGTCAGCCTCGGTTCCGTCAAGCGGTGAGGCGCACTCGCCGGCATCGTCGCATCCCGCCCGCCTCCGCAATTGGGCGGTTTTTGCGGGGTCGATGCCCAGGCTTTGGGCCACCAAATTGTCCAATTGTGCCCCGCCAAGCTCGAAGAATCTGGTGAAGGCGATCCGCGACCCGCGAGTGATCGTGACTCGCGCCCCCGACCAGCCGACGTCCACGAACACATTGACTTGCTGCTGGTCATCAGCCCGCTGCAGGTAGCGTTCAAACGGGCGAAACACCGCACAAGGGAGGGCATCGAGCCCCACCGACTCCAGCTCCAACTCGCCCAGCACTTGCAGATGCCCGCGCACCACCGCCGACGGGGCAGCCAGAACGATGATCTCCTGTTGCGTTTCAGCACCACCGGGCACCACGCCGGCGGGGATGAAGCGGATAAGGGCATCGTCGCCCAACCCGGCAATGCGGTCGCCGGCCTCGAATTCGACGGCACAAGCCAGTTCGCTCTCGGGCATCTCGGGCATGCGGATGTTCTTGACCGACAAATCCCGGCTATTCAGGGTGCTGACCACTTGTTTGCCCACAAAACGCTTTGTGTGCAAGATGGTTCGCAGGGCTTCGACCACCTCGTCATGCTCGGGAAGCTCTCCGGTTTGGCGATAGGGGAACACGTGGGAGGCGGCAGCCAGTACGCAGCTTTGGCCTTCACGACCCCCAAGCTGCATCACCCGCAAGGTGTGCGTGCCGAAGTCGATGGCAATTGATCCAGCTCTCGATCGCGTCAAGGACACCGCATATCCGACCTTTCCGAGCGGTTGCCGCACCCTCCCTAGTGCTTTGGGGAGCGGGGTGCGATAGCGCTCTTCTTGGTTTTATCGGTACTCTCCACACGCACCTTAATTGTCTGGGTTTCGAGGGTGTGGTGGATTTGCTCCAACAGCCGGTTGGTGCGTTGGATTTCGTCCAGCATTTTCTTGCGTTGCAAACCGCTGTCGGGAATCTGAGCCGCCGCACGGGGCAGCACGTCGCCAGGCCCCAGCCAGACTCGCACACACGTTACCGTCAAAATCGCGGCGATGAGCACCCGCACGATCCGCCCACGCGGAGCCTCGAATGTAGTGGACATGATTAACCTCCATACCGTAGAGAACTTGGCACGACCTCTGGCCGCAACCAAAGGGGACAAGAGAAAAATCCGCAGATTGCACAGCAAGTTCCCCAGGGCTTGCGCCCTGGGCTATTAACCGTCGTCCCTTCGGGACTGTTCGCGAGACGAATCTTCTCGCCAAATCTGTCACAGCCCCAGGACTTCCGTCCGCGTGGACGATCGAGTTCTATTTGCACTGCGTTTACAGACCTCCCAGCGATGTGAACGATTCCAGGTATTGCATACGGCTGAAGAGTTATCTCAAACCTAATCCTTGCTATCTCCCAGGCACTTTCTCGCAAATCTGCGTAATCTGCGTAATCTGCGGATGTCAAAGAGACTTATGATCCGAGTCGTTAGCCCGGAACTCGCCTGTAGATGCGTTATAGTGCCAGGCACTGGTGTCGTCCGCCCCGTTGGTCACCGTGTTGGTATCGGTGAAAGGGTTGTTGGGAATACTCAGCAGGTATGGGCCGTAAGGATAACCCGCGGTTCCCAGGGCAGCGGTTGATCCGTCGGCTTTGCTGACCAACGTCATCTGATTGGTGAAGGTCGCCAGTGCAGGCCAACTACCGTTGTGTTGCATCTTATATAGTTGTAGTTGGCTGCGGATGGTGTTCAGATTGCTTTGCAGGGCATCGAGTTTGGCGTCACTGCTGGCATCGGAGAACTGCGGGACCACCACCGCCGCCAGGATTCCCAGTATGACCACCACGATCAGCACCTCGATCAGCGTGAATCCACGTGAGGTTCGGCTGGACAGTGCCATTATTGATTCTCCTGGAGCCGTTCAAGCGTTTACCCGCGGCGATCCTTCAACATCCCCACCAACCGGCGGGGCAGGCTCCCCCCCTTTTCACGCCGGGGATTTAGTCTCATGTGCCATATCGGACATGTCCGGGCTTTAGTTAAACTGATTGGGGGGCCGCCCCTTCAATCCTGGGGTAGCCGGCTGACGGCTGTGTTGCTGCCCACCACGATAAGAATATCGCCGGGCAGAATCCTGGTGTCGGCGGACGGGATCGAGAGAACGGACTCTTCGACGGTTGACTCTCCCTCGCCAGTGGGGACCATCATGGTGCGTTTGATGGCGATCAGGTTCACCCCGTATTTGCGGCGGAGCTGCAAGTCCAACAGCGTCTTGTTATGAAACACGGATGGGGCGACGGCGTAGATCATGCTGTGCCCCTCGCCCAATTCGATGTACTGCTGCAAGTTCGGCAGCATCAGCCGATGAGCCCAACGCAATGCCGACTCGCGGTGTGGGCTGACCACCGCGTGGGCACCGACCTTGAGCATGATCCGGGCCTGAATCCGCGTCTCCGCCCGAGCATAAATCCGCCTCACGCCCAGGTCCTGCAGGGTGGCTACGGTCAAAGCTGCCGACTCGAAGTCCTCGCCGATCCCCACAATAGCAGCCTCCACCTCGTCTATTCCCTGAGCCCGCAAGGCTTCGGGATCGGTGCTGTCCAGGCGAACAGCCAGCGTGACCTCGTCGCGGATTCGCTCGATCAGCGCCGCCCGGCGGTCGATGGCCAACACCTCCGCCCCGTCGGCTATCAGGGCTTTAGCCAGCTCCTCCCCGAAGCGCCCCAACCCGATGACGGCAAAACGTGCCATGAAATCATCTCACTTCCGCACTCGCCCGAGACTCACCCAATGAGCGGTTGCTCGTGGGGGTATTCGTATCGGGCCGGCGTCACCTTGCCCGCCAGCGCCACCAACAGGGTCAAAGGCCCGATCCTGCCGGCAAACATCCCCAGCATGATGATGACCCGCCCGGCGATTGTCAAACGCGGGGTCAGCCCAGTGGACAGGCCTACCGTGCCACAGGCTGACACGGACTCGAACAGCACTGCGAGCAGGCTCTCACCACGCTCGGTCAGGCACAACAGCAAAGTCACCACGCCAACCAGGGTGAACATGAGCAACACCACCACGCCGGCCCGCTGGATCACGGACGGCGGAATCGTGCGCTTAAAGCCTTCCACGTTGGCACGCCCACGCAGGGTGCTGTAAACACTCAGTGCGATGATTGCTATCGCAACCGTCTTCACCCCGCCGGCGGTGGATGCCGGCGATCCACCGATGAACATCAGCAGGATGGCCAAAAACGCACCGGCGGTCGAGAACGAGTCCGGGTCGAGCCCCACGGTATTAAAGCCCGCCGTGCGTGTGGTCACCGACTGAAAAATCGCCGCCGCGGCCCGTTCGCCAGGCGTCAAGTCCCCCATGGCCGGCGACATCAAAGCCGCCACCTCCGGCGGCCGGTGGTCACCGCCCCACCGGTGCAGCGACTCGAAAACAAAAAAGCCCAAAGCGGGCAACACGATCAGCACCACCGTGGACACCAATACCAGCTTGGTGTGCAAAGAGAACGGATGAAACGTGCCCCGAAGCCGCCCCCGAGGCAGCACGATGGCATCGGTCTCTCTCCACAGACGTGCCGGGGTCAAGCGCAACCGCAGCACGTGATAAAGGTCATGGAGCACCGGAAAGCCCAACCCCCCGACCACTATCAGCGGCATGATGCCCATGTAAACCTGCCACGCCCCACGATATGCCACCAGGCTGTCGCTTTGCAGCGAAAAGCCCGCGTTGCAGAAAGCACTCACCGCATGAAACACGCTGTAGAAAACCCGCTCGGGCGACTGGCCCATGCTCACAGGCCACATTGTGTACAACACCACCGCGCCGACAAATTCGCACACCAACGTGACCACGACGACAAACTTTACCATCTCCCGCACCTGGCCAAGGGTTTGATGGCTCATGGCATCCTGCAAGGCGAGCGATTGACGCAGCGATAGTTGACGCCTCAACAGGATTCCAAACAACCCCCCAAAGATCATGATCCCCAGCCCACCCAACTGGATAAGCACTAAAATCACCATCTGCCCGAAACGAGTGAAACTGCTGCCGGTATCGTAGACCGTCAGACCCGTGACACAAGTGGCACTCACCGAGGTGAACAGGCAATTAAGCCAGTGCTTGAGCAGGTAATCCCCCTCTTCATACCGCAGCTCCGGCACCACAGCCTTGGGCAATGCCAGCAACAGAGCACCGATGACGATAACCGCCAGAAAACTCAGCACCACCAACCGCCCGGGATGCAAACGGTGCTCGGCAAGAGCCAGGTTGAATTGCACCAACCCAACACCCAGACGAACCAACAAGCCCACCTGAAGCGTGACAACATAAATGGTGGAAACTTTCAGGAGCGGCTGGCTGGTGACCTCCATCTCCACCGCCAGCACCACGACACCTGCCAGAATCAGCAGCAGATCGAACCAACGGCGCCGAACCGCCCCAACTCGCTTCGAGGCATGCACCACATCCGTCACCAACGACAGCAGGTACACCCCCACCGCAACCAATTGCATCGCCACCAGCACCGCGACCGGCAGCGGCGGCTCATCAAAACCGTATTCCAGACCCAGCGAGACCAGGGCAAGCCCGGAGACCACCCACAGCACCACCCGCAACCGCGTTACACCGGCAGCCTGCAAAGGGTTAGTTAACAAGACCGTGTGTTTCACGCGACATCCACCAGGGCGATCGAATCGCCGAATCGTTCCACCAGCATGATCCGCAATATCCGGTGCTTGGGCGCGGACAGACTCTCGTCCTCGGCGATCAGGGCTGTGGCGTCGGCGCGGCTCATTTCCAGAAGGTCCATATCGCGGGCCAGGTCCGCCACGGTGAACTCCACCATCCCATGCTGCCGCTGCCCCACGACCTCGCCCGGGCCACGAAGCCGCAGGTCCTCCTCGGCAATGACGAACCCATCCGTCGTCCGGCAGAGAACCGACAACCGGGCCAACGCCGTCTCGTTGTCGGCGTCGCTGAGCAGCAGGCAGAGCGACGGATGAGCCCCACGACCCACACGACCACGAAGCTGATGAAGCTGGCTTAGACCGAAACGCTCTGCATGATGGACCACCATCACCGTCGCGTTGGGGACGTCGATGCCCACCTCGACCACGGTGGTAGCCGCCAGAGCCTGCACCTCACCGGCGGTGAACCGCGCCATCACCGACTCCTTCTGCTCACGGGGCATTTGGCCATGCAGTAGCTCCACCTCGAACCCCGCCAGCCGGTCGCGGCGCAAAACCTCGACCTCCTCCGCGGCAGCCTTGAGCGGAAGAGACTCGACCCGCTCGACCAGGGGATAAACCACGAACGCCTGCCGCCCCGCACGCAACTCCCGACGAACCCGCTCCCAGGCCTGGGATGACTCCGCCGACCGGATCAGCCGCGTTTCCACCGGTTGGCGCCCGGGCGGCAGGTCGTAAATCGTCGAGACATCCAAATCGCCGAAGACGGTCATAGCCAGCGTTCGCGGAATAGGCGTGGCGGTCAGCACCAGATAATGTGGGTCGCGGGCCTTGGCACGCAACTTGGCCCGCTGCCGAACCCCGAACCGATGCTGCTCATCCACGATAACCAAACCCAACCACGGAATCTCCACGCTTTCTTCCAGCAAGGCATGCGTCCCGACTACCAGGTTTGTCTTGCCATCAGCCAGCGAACGCAAGATGGTATCGCGTGCTTTGCGCGGCATGTTGCCCAACAGAAGGTCCACCCGAACCCGGCTGCCAGCCAGACATTCGCAAATCTTATGGTGGTGCTGCTCGGCGAGAATCTCGGTCGGAGCCAGAAACACCACCTGCCGCCGGTTCGCAATGACCGCCAGTGCCGCATAAAGAGCCACCGCCGTCTTGCCCGCGCCGACGTCAGCCTGAAGCAATCGCCGCATCGGACGCGCCCGCCCCAAATCCGCCGCGATCTCCGCCACCGCCGACTCTTGGCCGGGGGTGAGTTGAAAACCAAACCGAGCCCGAATCCGCCGATCGATTTCCTCGCTTATCCGGATGGGGGATGCCTGTTGAGAGCGTCGCACGTGGGCACGTTTCAACTGCACCGCCAACTGCATCAGCAGCAATTCGTCATACGCCAGCCGTCGTCTGGCTATCTCGATGTCGTCCACCCGCGTGGGCAGATGATACCGTGCAACCGCCGTCCGTCGCGGGGCGAGGCTGCGTGCCCGGCGCAGTTCATCCGGAAGCGGATCGGCAAGCTGATCGACCACCTCGGGCAGGGCTGCCGCGATGAACCTGGCTATCTGACGCGACGAAATGGATGCGTTGGCTGGATATACCGGGTCGAACTGCTCAGCGTCCACGACCAGGCTGAGCGGTTCATTCCCGATGATCCGGTACTTGGGATTGGTCATGCAGCCGAGGTCGCGGTACTGCGAGACTTTGCCGGTGGCGGCGATCAGCACCCCAGGCCCGAGCTTGTCGTGCAGATAGGGCGAGTTGAACCAGCGGATCATGCAGGTTCCCGTGGCATCCTGGACATTGGCGATCAGCACCTGTTTTCCGAAGCTGCCGCGGGTGCGCACCCGGCTGATTTGGCCTACGATTGTCGCGGTCTCATCCAGGCGTAGGGTGCCGATGGCCTGTGATTGCGGGCGGTGCTCGTAGCGAAACGGGAAATAGTGGATCAGATCGCCGACGGTCGCAATGCCGAGCGTCTGTAGTTTGTCTGCCAGTACAGGCCCCACCCCACGGACGAATTGCACTGGTGTGTCAAGTTGCAAAGAAGTCACTTCCAAACGCCCTGTGTTCATGAAACTGTAGGGCGGGTTCTACCCGCCTTCTTCGCGTAGCGTGCCGGGTCGCGTTTCTCCGCGCTAGCCCGGACTTTTCATGAACGCAGAGACGCAGAGACGCAGAGAAGAAAGGAGTGCACCCAACGACAATGTCTCACATCCCCCATTTTCCATTTTTAATTTTCCATTTTCCATTTCCTCAATTTGTTTCCTTCTTTTTGCGGATCTCCAGCACGCGAGCTGCCAGCAAACCGCCTTCAAACAACAACATCATCGGGACCGCCAGCAAAATTTGGCTGATCACATCCGGCGGGGTGAGAACCGCCGCCGCCGCCACGATGCCGAAAATCACATAACGGCGGAGCTTGGCCATCTCGGCAGCGCTAACGATGCCCACCAACGACAAAAACACCACCACCACCGGAAGCTCGAACGCCAGACCAAACGCCAACGCCAACGACAAAACGAAAGAAATATAAAACTGCAACGAGAAGTGGCTGGTGACTGCCGTGGTCGAGTCGGCGGGCTTTAGCGGCGTCATCAGCACGCCCTGATCGGTCATCATCCGCAGTTGCCTCACCGTGGTGTTGATCCAAACCATCCCGGGTTTCGGATCGGGTGGGTCGTAGCTCGAGGACGGGACGTTCAAACCGGTGATCGCGGGTTGGGTGGTTGTCGGCTGCGAGGTCGGAGCTGAGTCCGCATCGGTGAGGATCACCTTCTGTAGCCAGGAGGGCGAAAGCTCCGGTATGCTCACATGCTTGCTGAACCCGATAAAGAAGTTCAGCACGATGGGCAACACCACCCAGAACAAAAAAGCCACGCCGGCGGCGAACAGCACCGCGGTCAGCGGAACGAACATCATCGCAAACTTCTGTTCTTTCTGGTACAGGCCGGCTGCCACAAACGCCCACATCTGGTACAGCAACCACGGCATAGCCACGATCAGCCCGCTGAGAAACCCGATCTTCAGATAGACGAGAAACGTCTCGGGTGGGCTTAGAGCCATGACCTCGGGGCATTGCCCGTTGCTGCGCAACACCACCAGCAGGGGATGCAAAATGAACGACAGCAGATCGGTGGCGAAGAACAGCGCGACCACCACGGCAACCGCCACCCCCAGCAAAGCGCGCAGCAGACAGCGGCGCAGCTCTTCGAGGTGATCGCCGAACGTCATGCGCACCTCGTCGGCGTCGTTATGGTCTACCGGTGGCGAAGAGGCATCTACCATTGGGCGGATTCTAGTCGGCGAGAAACAGAAGCGTCAATAATAGCCGCCAAGTGTAGGGTGGGTGGAACCTCGCGGAGCGAGGTGGAACCCACCATTCCGGGACGAGTATCTGTAGGTCGGGTCCGCAGACCCGACATCCCCCGATGACGCCGTTGGGAATCCCGAACGTCGGGTCTGCGGACCCGACCTACAAACCGGGTGGCCCATGGCTTTAGCCGT
>JAGLWJ010000221.1 GCA_023133475.1 Phycisphaerae bacterium
GTAAACATTCAGTAAACCCGTATGCGGAATAGTGTGGATTTCGTGGGGGCAGGTTTGCGCTAGGCCCGGCATTTATGCCGGGCCTAGCGCGACGGAATGCCTGAGGTTGCCGTCTTACCCCAGGGCTCGGACCGGACATTCCCTCACTTGCGCTTCGGGCTCGGATCCGCGGACGCCTCGTTGCCTTGTTGCCTGCTGCCTGTTGCCTGTTGCCTGCTGCCTGCTGCCTGCTGCCTCTTACCTGTTGACTGTTTTGACGTTAATGTCCCACCCGTAATTCATGTCGCTGAGTGAGCGGGCAAAACTGCTGGCGGATAAGGGGTGTGAATTGAGCACCGCTTCACGCTGCCCCGGCTGAGCGATTGAGATCATCGCCACGGATTTGGTGGCTTCGATATAAACTTCCCCACCGCGTTCGAGCACGTACTCGCGGTTGGCAGCGTATTTCTTGAACACCATCCGCCGGTCGGTGAGCACCAGGCCTGAGGCGCCACGCTCCGCCCGAGCGAAATCCTGGTCGGAATAGAAACCAAGAAAGGTTTCGTCATCAGCCAACTTGAACCACTGCAAGACCTTGGACCGCACGGCAAAAGGCAACCGCTGCCATTCGTTGTCGCGCTGCTGTCGGCTGGCCACCAGCAACCGCTGATAACCGGTGGTCCCCCGCCCGCCGTTGTTGCGGAAGAATTCCACCGCAATGGTCAGGTTGGCGATCCCGATCTGGCAGAACTCCCGCTCGCCATGGTCGAGGGTATGGGTGGTGATCTCGCCCACGGAGCTGCAATGCTCGCACACAAAATAAGGCATGGGGGCATTGAACGGAGCAGGAAGCACGTCCAGCGACTCGAGGTGTTCGAGCCATTTCTCCCGGTAGTTGAACAACAACTGATCCAAGCGGCGGATGGCGCGGGTTTCCACCTCTTTTACGCGGAAGGCGTCCTTTCGCGGGAGCTTGCCGCCCCAGATAAGCAAGTGACATCGCAGGTCGGTTTTGCTCAGGCAGTTGACGCACCGGTGGGGGAACGAACCACGCAAATCGGGATCGCTAAGCCACTCGACGGGGAACTCGAAGTAAGCCCCGACCTCATCGATGCGCTCCAAAGTGATGCGCGGTTCGGATGGAGGAGGTTTATGGGTGAAGGCGGACCGGGTGGTTGCCTCCTTGGGTTTTGGGGCGGGGCTTTCCACCACCCCGGTGGACCCCATGACGCTATTGCTGCCCGGGTCCTCCTCGGTTACCCATCCGCAGATGGTCTCATCGTCGATCGGTTGGTGTTCGGCAATGCGGAAGCCCTGGCTGCATTTCTTGCACCGGGCTCGCGCCCCGATCTTGTCCGAAGGCACCCGATACTTCTGACCACATCGCGGGCAAGAAACCACCGTAACGCTAGACATGCCTGGAACTCTCCACCATAGGGCATAGCCGCTCACTGCGTTCACTAGTAGTATACCCCCCACTTGCCAACCACGTCAATGAACCACACGTTGCCCTACGATGGGGAAGGCGGGTGAAACCCGCCCTACTTTGGGTTTGTTGTTGATCTTGGGCAAAGTCAATGCCTATAATGGGTGGTTCGAGGTCTTTGCTTTTATTGGTTATTCTCAGGTGTAGTGCTCCATATGGATCTTGCAGTCGTACTTGTAAGTGGCCCCCGCCGCTCGGGGAAGAGTTCCGTTGTGAGCCTTATGATCGAGGAGGTTGCCGACGGCAGAGCTCACTATCTGCGTCTCAGCGCCGTCAACGGCAGCAAGCGTATGCCGGTGGGCATCAATCCGCCGGGATGCGATTGTGCCGTTGCCAGTGCCCAGTGGCTTTGCTACGAACAAGAGCGAATCTTCGAGATGCTGCCCGAGATGCTCGCAGCCATCCACAAACGAGACCAGTCCGCCAGAGTCATCATCGAATCCGATGCCGACCCCGCCCTGATCCATGCCTACCCCTACGATCAGCAGCTTTTTGTGATGCCGGCACCGCGGTCACTGAGCGACGTGTTCAGGTCCTCGACCCAAGCCGCCCGCGCGTTGCAGGACGTCCTGGACGACACCGCCGAGTTCGCGGCGGAGGTTTTTGGGGTGCCCTACGACGTCGGATATATGGACGACGATTCCTGGCAAGATCGTGATTTGCTCAGTAAGTCACAAATTGAAGTGTTCCTGCAATCGCCCCTGGGCAACCAATTGGCCACCCGGATTCAATTGCGCCCGGAATATCACGGGTTGGTCGAGAGCGACATAGTGGTGATCAACACTGCGGCGGGCGAGAAGCGGGAAATGGCGGAGGGGTGCTGCCGGCGCCTCGAACAACTGCTGCACCGCGTGCAAACGCCCATCACAAACTACCGCACCATACTCTGCTGCAATCCCGACGATCCCCAGGACCCACGCCGGCACAAGTTGCTCAACTCGCTCAGGGCACTGTGCTCTCGGCAGTAGGCTCAGGGTCCTGCTCAGGCAGGGTCTCGGGCTCTGATGCCTCAAGCTCGTGGTCCACGAAGGATGTCGTCAGCACGGTCATCTCGTCCTGGACTCTGCTCTGCAAGGGGAACCCCAGCTTATTGAGCAAACCTATCATCCGCGTATTCTCCGAGGGGATCGTCGCGTTGAGCCCCTTGATGCCGCGAGTCCGAGCCACCCGAACAATATGCTCCATCAGCAAAGTCCCGGTCCCCTGCTTCTGGTAGGGTGGAGCCACCCCAAAGGTCAAGTCCGCGAATCCCGTGGACCGATCCACCCGGTAGCCGGCCATCGCCACAATCTCCGCATAGGCGAAATCCTCGCCGACACAGGCAACAATGCTCATCTGGTTGTCATAGTCCACGTTGCACAACTCGTGAATCTGGTGGCGGATATCACCACCAGAGTCCCGGCTCAACTCCAAGGGAAGAGCCTCCAAACCCAGGTCGTGGAACAAGTCGTGGACCCTGGACTCGTCGGTGGGGCGAACCGCCCGCAGCAGAATGTGATTGCCCGACCGGTTGATCGTTCGCCGTGTCACATCCTCGGGATACTCGGGGATGTGCATCGGTATCTCCTTCTGGTCACGGAAGATGTATCGGCGTTGCTTGGCCTCTGCCAAAAGCCACGGGCGGAACCGGGGGTGAGCAATCTGGATCAAAGCCATGGCACGTTCCCGGATTTTCTTGCCGTGCAAATGAGCCACCCCATATTCGGTAACCACATAGTGCACGTCCCCACGGGTGGTCACCACCCCAGCCCCCTCGGTCAGCGACGGGACAATACGCGACACCACACCACCCATCGCGGTGGAAGGCAAGGCGATGATGGGCTTGCCGCCCTTGCTCCGCGCCGCCCCGCGAATGAAATCAACCTGACCGCCGATCCCGCTGTAGAACTTGGCTCCGATCGAATCCGAGCACACCTGACCGGTCAAATCCACCTCCAAAGTGGTATTGATAGCCACCATCTTGTCATTTTTGGCGATGATCACCGGATCGTTGGTATAGTCGCAGGGGTGGAACTCGATGGCGGCGTTGTCGGCAACAAAGTCGTAAAGCCGTTGCGTGCCCATCACGAAGCTGACCACCGCCTTGCCACGCTGCAACGTCTTCGCCCGGTTGTTGATCACCCCCCGCTCCATCAGCTCGATCGCTCCGTCGCTGAACATCTCGGTGTGCATACCCAGGTTCTTCTTGTTGCCCAGGCAGGCGAGAACCGCGTCTGGAATGGCACCGATCCCTAACTGAAGGGTGGACCCGTCCTCAATGAGGTCCGCCACGTGTTGCCCGATCCTCCTGGTGACCTCGCCTCCACCACGCGGGGGCATCTCGTGCAGCGGGTGATCGGTCTCCACTATGGCACTGATACGATCGGCATGGATGAACGTGTCTCCATGTGTGCGCGGCATCCGCACGTTCACTTCCGCGATTAGAATGCGGGCGGCGGCGATACCGGCACGGCTGACACCCACATCAACCCCAAGACTACAAAAACCGTGACGATCCGGCGGGCTCATCTGGACCATAGCCACATCCACGGGAATACGCCCGCTACGCAGCATCCCGGGAATTTCGGAAAGAAAGATCGGGGTGTAGTCGGCGCGACCCTCCTGCACCGCCTGACGCACATTGCCGCCGATGAACAGGGCGTTGTGCCTGAACAGCGACGCCAATTCCGGGGCAACATGCGGGGCATCACCCAGAATGAGGATGTGAACAACCTCGTGGTCCAGCAAATTCTCACGATGCTCCACCAGCCCCTCAAGCAACGGCGTCGGAGCAGCAGCCCCCGAACCGACGAAGATGCGATCACCGCGTTTGATCAGCGAGATCGCGGTCTTCATATCGACGAGTTTGTCTCCCCATCGAGTGCGCCAATCATAGTCCATGCGTAGTCCCTTCGTATCAACAACAGCCGACCTGAACATCAGGCATCCATCATAACGTTTAGCAAAAGACATGCCAGAACAGTAGGGCGGGTTCCACCCGCCGCACCATGCCAAGACGGCGGGTGGAACCCGCCCTACATTTGTTGTGGAAATCTTCGCAGTATCTGGGACAATTCCTGCCTGGTGCGTGCTTCCGGCATTGCCGCCCGGAGCCCAAGAAAGGATCCCATGCAAGACTCCTTCTATGATGAACTGAAACGGTATGTGGGGTTCGGAGACGACGATGCCGCAAACCTCCGCAAACTGGGCAAAGCGTTGAAACCGGGCTTGGGCCGGATCACCGATCATTTCTATGAGCGGCTGATTGCAGACGCCGACGCGGCGGCGATTCTCGAGGAAAGTGGGGTAGGCAAGGATCAATTCAAGCCGGCTCTGTGCCGCTGGATGGAGCATCTGTTCACCGGGCAGTACGACGACGCGCATTTCGAGCGGGTGGCTGGGATCGGGCGTTCGCACGTCCGCGTGCATCTTCCACAACAGTACATGATTATTGCCATGAACGTCGTGCGCACGGAGCTGAGCAAGGCAGTGTATGCGTTAGGCCTGCCCAACTCGGCTGAGGCGGGTCTCTCGCTGAGCAAGGTTCTCGATCTCGAACTGGCGGTGATGCTGGATTCGTACCGCGAGGAATACTCGCAAAAGGTGCGCCAGGCGGAGCGGCAGCGAATGAAGCAGCGTTTGGAGGAGGTATCGCATCTGGCCAATGTGGGCGAGTTGGCCGCCTCGCTGGCTCATGAGATCAAGAATCCCCTGGCGGGCATCAGCGGGGCGATCCAGGTGATCGGGACAGCTCTCGACCCCGAGGACCCCCACCGGGAAATTATTTCCGAGATTCTCTCGCAGATTGATCGCCTGGACCGCACCGTCCGCGACCTGTTGGTCTACGCCCGCCCCAAGCCGCCCTCGCGCACGCGCAAGAACCTCGCAAACGTGATCCAGCGAACCCTCAAGTTCCTGCGTCAGGAGCCGGCTTTGCGCGACTTGCCAATCCGCTGCCGGGGGGTGGAACGTCCCATCTACGCAGCCATCGACGAATCGCAAGTCGAACAGGTGATCAGCAACCTGGTGCTCAACGCCTCTCACGCTTGTGAACGGGGTGGGGAGGTCTCCATCGCCCTCTCTGCGGACCGCAGGCAGGTTTGCATCGAAGTCCGCGACACCGGGCAGGGCATGACCCGCGACTCACTCCAGCGAGCCTTCGAGCCTTTCTTCACCACCAAAGCCAAAGGCACCGGGCTGGGGCTGGCGATTTGCAAGCGTATTGTCGAGGCCCACGAAGGGCAGATGACCATCAGCAGCACCGAAGGCAAGGGGACCCGGGTGTGTATCCAGTTGCCCAAGTAGGGCGGGTTCCACCCGCCAGATGATTGTAGGGCGGGTTCCACCCGCCTTCTCCTGGCATGGCGGGTGGAACCCGCCCTACGTTGTTTGCCGGGTCCTTTGCGGTAACCACCCCGATGCGGGTAAGATGCCCCGGTATGCACGAGGTTAAGTTCGTATGAGCAAAACACGAGTCTTGATTATCGAAGACGAGAAGCTGATCCGCTGGTCCTTGCGTCAGCGGTTTATGGAGGAAGGGTACATCGCCGACGAGGCTGAGACCGGCGGTGAGGGGCTTCGCAAGCTCCGCAATGTTTCGTACGATCTGATCACTTTGGACTACAAGCTCCCGGACATGACCGGGCTTGAGGTGTTGCGCAACGTTCGCAAGATCGACGCGGACATTGTGGTGGTGATGCTCACCGCTTACAGCAACGTCGAGGACGCGGTCACCGCCATGCGTCTGGGGGCATTCGACTACGTCAGCAAGCCGTTCAAGATGGACGAGCTGATGCAGACCATCGAGCACGGCCTGGAGACCACCTTGCTGAAACGGCAGGTGCGTGATTTCCGGGCGCAGATGAAGTCGCGTTTCGGAATCGAGGGTATCATCGGGGCTTCGCCGGTGATGCTCGAGTTATTTGCGATCATCCGTGACGTGGCTGCCAGCGGCGCCTCCACCATCTTCATCACCGGCGAAAGCGGCACGGGCAAGGACCTGGTGGCTAAGACCATTCACTACAACTCCGACCGGGCCGACCATCCCTTCATGAATATCACGTGCACCGCGATGGCAGAGACTTTGCTGGAAAGCGAGTTGTTCGGTTACGAGCGTGGCGCCTTCACCGATGCCAAGTCGCTCAAGAAGGGGTTGTTGGAGGTCTCTCATGGTGGGACCGTGTTCCTGGACGAGGTCGGCGATATGCCGCTGGTGCTCCAGTCGAAGCTGCTACGCTTCCTGGAGGAGCGTATGTTCCGGCGGGTTGGCGGGGTGCATGATATCGAGGTGGACGTCCGGGTCATCGCCGCCACCAACCGCAACATCGAAAAAGCGGTCGAGCAAGGCAAGTTTCGTGAGGACCTTTATTACCGGCTGAACATCATTCCCATTCACCTTTCGCCTCTGCGGCAGCGTGGTGCGGACGTGCTGTTGTTGGCCAAGCATTTCGTGGCATGTTTCTCGTCGGAGTTTCGCAAGCCGATCACGGAAATCCGCCGCGATGCCGAGGACAAGTTGATGTCTCACGCCTGGCCTGGCAATGTGCGTGAGTTGCGCAATGCTGTCGAGCGTGCGGTGTTGTTGTGCAAACACGACTACATCGACGCGGGCGATCTGGTGCTTGGTCGGGCCACCGATCAACCCGGCGAAGCCATCGCGGGATTGCAACTGCCCCCCAAGGGCGTCAATCTGGCCCGGGTCGAGGAGCAGCTTGTTCGTCAGGCTTTGAAGCGGACCAACGGCAACCAGACTCATGCAGCCTCGTTGCTAAGCCTGTCCCGCGATCAGCTCAGGTATCGGTTGCAAAAGTACGGGTTGTTGTGAGAGTTCTCGGCTGGGTGTCATGCTTGAGCCATTCTTGTTTTTCGCATCCGGATGCGTCTTTGGTTTGGCGGGCGGCTTCACCCCCGGCGCCATGACAGCCTTGGTGATTGCCCAAACCCTGCGATTTGGTCTTGGGGAGGGGCTCAAGGTTGCCATCACACCACTTTTAACCGATGCCCCGATTATCGGGCTGTCCCTCCTGCTGGTGGGTCAATTGGCCCGGGTCGAGTCGGCTCTCGGCGTCATCACTTTTCTCGGAGCGGCATTCCTCATTTACCTTGCCATCGAGAACTTCCGCGCCCGTGGCGTCGAGTTGCGACACGATACCGCGAAGCCTCAATCACTCCGCAGAGGAGTCATGGTGAACCTGCTAAATCCGCACCCGTATCTCTTCTGGAGCGTGATTGGTGCACCGATACTCCTGAAAGCGGCGAGGGACAGCGCTCTCGCGGCGATTCTCTTCATTGCCGGGCTTTACGTATGCCTGGTTGGTACGAAGATGCTCGTTGCATTGGTCGTCGCCCATTCACGATCCTTTCTCAATAGCCGCGGCTACGTCTACGTCAACCGTTTTCTGGGAGTTGCGCTCGTCGTGTTCGCATGCCTGTTCATCCGAGACAGCCTTACATTCCTAGGTATCATTCCCCCCTGACGGAGTCTCGTGCTCTGCGGTGAATTATCCTGGCTAAACGCTTTAACATCCGCAGATTACGCAGATTACACAGATTACGCAGACTTGTGAAAAAGTGCCTGGGAGATAGCAGGGATCAGGTTTGAGTATATTTCTTTGTTAAGCTGCTCAATCTGTGTAATCTGTGTAATCTGCGGATTTTTTCTCTCGTCCCCTTTAGTCTGACGTGGCGGGTGGAACCCGCCCTACATCTGCCTTGTTGCCTCGTTGCCTTGTTGCCTCTTGCCTCATGCCTCTTGCCTCATGCCTCATGCCTCATGCCTCTTGCCTCTTGCCTCTTGCCTCACCAAGCCGATCAGATTCGGGGCACTTCGATTCGCTCGACGACTTCTTTAATGCACTGATCCGGGGCGGTGCCTTCGATCTCCACTTCCGGATTGAGCACGATACGATGGCGGAGCACCGGGGCGGATAAATCGCGGACGTCGTCCGGGATGACATACGTGCGACCACGCAAAACCGCCAACGCCTGGCTGGCCAGCAACAACATCACCGAAGCCCGTGGGCTGGCTCCCAGCGTCAACGCATGGAACTCGCGCGTGCTGCGAACCACCGACGTGATGTAATCCACCACCGCAGCAGCCACCTGCACCTGCCGCACCGTCTTACGGAGACGGCTTAGCTCCTCGACCGAGCTGCACGGCTCGATACCGAAGGTCTCCAGGCGATCGGCGTCAAAGCCGCCCAGGTGTCGTTGCAGAATCTCCCCTTCAGCCTCCTGCCGGGGATAGCCCACCAGCGTCTTGAACATGAAGCGGTCAAGCTGGGCTTCGGGCAACGGGTAAGTGCCTTCATACTCGATGGGGTTCTGGGTGGCGAACGTCGTGAAAACAGGGCTAAGCCGCCGCGTCTCGCCGTCCACCGACACCTGCCGCTCCTGCATGGCTTCGAGCAATGCCGATTGCGTCTTGGCCGGCGCCCGGTTGATCTCGTCAGCCAACAACAAATCGCAGAACAAAGGGCCGGGGCGAAACTCGAACGTCGTCGTCTCCCGCCGCAAAATGTTCACACCGACAATGTCAGCCGGCATTAAATCCGGAGTGAACTGCACGCGGCGAAACTCACCACCAATCGCCAACGCCAACGCACGCACCAGCAGGGTCTTGGCGGTGCCGGGTGGGCCTTCCAGCAACACGTGACCACCGCTGAGCAGCGCAACGATGCACTGCTCCAGCACCGCTTCCTGACCCACGATAACCTTGGACAACTCAGCCCGAATCGCATCAGCCGTCCGAGTCACCATCTCAAAGTCCATGTTCCAGCTCCTCCATAGTGCGGTGCATCCGCTTGGCCATCTCGAACACCATAGTGCGAGTGATACGGCTGCTTACGATTCGTTGCCTGGCACTGGACAGTATCGGCGCAAGGTCCAGGCCGCACTCCCGGCCCACCGCCGTGGACAACGCCGTATCATCAGCCTCCGGCGGCAGATGCACAAGTTTGCAAAGGCGATTGCGATAGTGGTCAAAAAGGGTTCGATACGCCAGTTCCGTAGCCATTGCGTCATGCAACAGCCGACCGGCGGACCGGGCGAACTCGCCGTGATGGCGACGCTTGCGGAGCACCACGTCACGCGGTCGGCCAAAACGCACCGCCGCGGCGTAAAGAGCCAACACGCCAACCAGCAACCCCTGCCCAACCGCCCAGCCCCAATGCTGCGCCAATGTCAGCTTGACAATCGCCAACCAGGACGAATCACGCTCGGCATAGCCCAGATGAAACTCGTCGAACGCAATGATCCCATCACCCTCCAAACCGGCCAACTCCTGTGCCAGGTTGGCTAAAAACAATCCGTTGTCAGCCTGGCTCAGCCCCCGATTCGTCAGCGGGTACGGGTCAGCCAGGGCAATAATCTGCCCCGCACCATACTCCACGCGCAATGCCATGACACCATACCGATCCTCCCAAAACTCATGGGCCTGGCAGTTCTGCAATCGCTCCGAGACCGGCGAACCCACCAAAAAACGCGATCCGCAACGCCCCACCAGTTCGTCGATCCCGGCACAAAGCGGCTCCGACGCATCCAACTCCTTGCCGAATCGGGCGCGGGCTTCCTGCCTCTCTTTGTCATCCGGGGCGTCGTGGGATATGACGTTGAACCATTCGTCGAAGAAGGCTCCACAGTTCGGGCAGGTGCCTTCCTCACCGCCAACCCCGGGGGCCAGCACCAGACGGCGGCCTTGTCGCACCCAATTTTGCAGGGCCCGCTGCTCATCATCGCTCAGCCCGATGATCGGCTGCAAGACAAACAGCCCCGAGTAGCGGCTAAGAGTGTGTGGGGAAATGGGGCGCCGCAGACGCGACACCCGAAAACCCAACTCATCCAGAACCAGATAAGCCGCCTTGGTGCCATAGGAGGTGTTAAAAAAGGACGACGGCTGACGCCACAATCCGCCTTCTTTCTCCGGAGGCAGCGACACCCAGGAAATCAAAGCCGCCGCCAAAGCCGCCATCAACAGAATGACAACCAACAGGCGATCAGCACGGGCCAGGGAGATTCGCTTCATCACCGAGACCCTCGACAAAAGAGATCATTTCCTGACAGGATGTGTCACTCGGGGATGCGTTGCCGTAAACGACGGACTCGAAGCTGCCCGTCAACCGGCGAAAACCGGTCTGACACGCAGGGCGACCCGCCAACTCGAGCAGATAATCACGGTTCGTCTTACAACCGCGAAAAGCCACCCACCCCCGCCGGTCGAGCAACAAGATCGCCGCAACGTAAAGATGCCTGGTCGCCGCCAACCAATCACCCTCCGCAAGGTGTCTCCGGGCCTGCTGGTAAACCGAATCGAAATCCAGATCGCTTATTCCCAGCACCTCGCCCGCGAGTTCCTTCCCCCGCCTCGAAGCCCGCCGAACCGACCGTGCACCCAACAAACCATACAGCACATACACCGCATGACCCAAAATCGCCAGCAACGTGAGCACCATGAGAACGACAATGACCCACAAAAGCCCCAACGGCAACGACCGCAAAACCTCACCGATCCCCTCGAACAACCCGCCGACCCACTTCACGAAATCGGGCCACCAACTGTGCTCCTTCGTCAGATCGGCAAACTCACGCCGGGACAGAACCTCACTAACCGTGCCGCGCGCTCGCTGATGGTAAGGGCTAAGTGCATCAGTTCGTGAATACGAAGACATATTCCTGGACGGATCCCTGGATGGGTGGCCCACCGCTTTAGC
>JAGLWJ010000222.1 GCA_023133475.1 Phycisphaerae bacterium
AGCGAGGTGGAACCCACCAACCGAGTTCCGAGTCGGTGCGGTGGGTTACGCTTCGCTCCGCGAAGCTCCACCCACCCTACGTCTCCATCCCGCTCGGTTTGTGAACTTACGCGTCTAGTCGGCGAACGCCGCTTGGAACGCTGCGAAGTCTTGCAGGTCCACGTCCCCGTCGTCGTTGTAGTCGGCATCGACGTCGGGCGGGCACGTCGAACTCTGGCTGGGGCCGTTCAAGCAGACCTCGAACAGGGCAAAGTCCGCAAGGTCCACCACGCAATTACGATCCAAGTCAGCCTCATCATACTCGCCGAGAAGCTCGCAGATGTTAACTTGCAGGCACTCGTCGGCATCAAGGTTCCCGTCGGAGTTCACGGATGCGGGCACCTGATAGTCGAACAGCAACACACCGTCATCGTCATTGCCATAAAGCGCCACCGCCAGATAGACATTGGCCGGCATCGAGCCGAACTCCTCGACGAGGTTGATCGTGCCCTCGAGGTAGCCGTCGCCTGTGCCGCTGGCTGATGCGGTGGTTCCCGCCGCGTCGAACCAATTGCTCCAGAGGCTGTCGTTCTCCTGGGCCAGGTAGGCGGTCCAATCGGCGACCTGCCCAGCTTTAGACCACGGGGCTGCACGGAGGGCACCGGGCGTGTCCGCCAGAAAGATGAAGTGGTCGCTACCTTCGCCGGCATCCCAGGTCGCCACATACAGGACCTCGCCGATGACTCCGGCATACAGCACCATGCCGCCGTTCGAGGCAAGCAGCGTGGCACCGGCATCCAATACCCCGTCCATTACCCACTCTTCGGGAGTCCCGGGTTCGACTTCAAAGTGCCAGTCTGCCCCATCGTTGTTGTCCCACACGTCCAGGCTGTCGTGGAAAGCCACATCGAGTTGCGTCGCGTTGCCCGGCACCGAAACGCCGACTTCCCACGCCTGGTACACGGAGTTCCAGACCATGACCGGATCAGGCTCGAACACCTCGTCCCAATTGTTAATCCCCCAGTGCAGGAATACATATTGCGAACCGAGCAACGGGCCCGCCGATGGGTCGTAGTGAATCACCACCTCCTGCCCCGCCACCGCCGGGTCGGGGTCAATCCACACCATACTTATAGGCCTGTTTCCCGCCGCGGGCAGAACAAGGGCCAAACTCATCAGCAAACTCATAGCCATAATTCACCTCCTCCAAGGGTGCCCGGCATAGCCTGACACCCTGCAATACAAAAACACCCCAACATATTCCCGATTAGAGTGTCGGAAGTATACCATAATCATAAGAGTTCCGCCATCTGCAATGTGGCACGGGTGCCCCATCCCGTTTCGCCGGCCCGGAGGGCCGGTGAACGGGGTGGGGGACGGATGGCCGTTTCCTTATGGTTGCGATACTGATTGGGTTGAGTTGTAGGGTGGGTGGAACCTCGCGGAGCGAGGTGGAACCCACCAACCGGCGCGGTGGGTTGCGCTTCGCTCCGCGAAGCTCCACCCACCCTACAGACTGAACGATTTCGACGAGAAGTCATCCCCCCCCGATCACCTGACGATATTCTGTGTACGGGGCTGTTTCGCTGTCTCCTCGGTGGAGTTTGTAGGTCGGGTCCGCAGACCCGACATCCCCCGGTGACGCCGTTGAATCCCGAACGTTGGGTCTGCGGACCCGACCTACAGACTAACATTACAGCGCAATGTCATCCAAACTCGTAGCGCAGGCATCCTGCCTGCGCTACAAGTGACTTTGTCCTGTAGTGCTGGACGATTCCGACGAGAAGAGCAAGCACCTGCCCGGCTTCCTGAGCGGGCCGGCCGAGGTCACGAAATGGACGATTGGGAAAGGGCGGTCACCGAGCGGACGTACGAGTTACAGACCGTTCTGGATTCCGTTCAAGCCGGAATCGTGCTTATCGATGCCAAAGACCACACGATCGTTGACGCCAATCCCACCGCTCTTGCGATGATCGGTGTTGCCAAAGAACAGGTTGTAGGGCACGTGTGCCATAAACACATCTGCCCGACCGAAGCAGGGCGTTGCCCGATCACCGATCTCGGGCAAGAACTCGACAACTCGGAGCGTATGCTGCTCAAGCCCGATGGGCAAACCATCCCGATCCTCAAGACCGTCACTCCGATCACGCTGAATGATCGCAAGTGCCTGCTTGAAAGCTTCGTGGACATCAGCGATCGCAAGGAGGTGGAGGAAAGGCTGAGGATATCCGAGGAGCGGTTCCGACAAGTGGCTGAGACTTACGCCGGATGGATATGGGAGATCGACGCGGATGGGCGCTACACATACTCGAGCTCAGGCATCAAGAACCTGTTGGGTTACGAGCCCGAGGAGTTGATCGGGAAGCATTTCTGGGAACTGGCCGATCCGGAAACGCGAGAGGAACTGGCGGCCCGAGGCATGGGGATCATTGCCAGGAAACAAACTTTCCGCCAAGAGATCAATCGGGTTGCCCACAAGCATGGTAACGTGCTGACTATTGAAACGACGGGCTTTCCCATGCTGGATGACGCGGGGAACCTTCTCGGCTATCGTGGTATCGACGTGGACGTCACCGCCCGCACGCGGGTGGAGAAAACGCTCGAGTTCGAGCGCCGGCAGCTTCTTTCCATGTTCGACGGTATGGACGAGGTTGTGTATGTCGCCGACATGCATACCCATGAGTTGCTCTACCTGAACGAAGCCGCCAGAAAACACTGGGGCAACGGGGTCGGGCAGAAGTGCTATCGCGTTTTGCAAAACCTCGATTCCCCTTGCCCGTTCTGCACGAACGACCGCATCGCCGGCGAGCATCTCGACAAGCCATACATCTGGGAGTTCCCAAACAGTGTCAATCACCGCTGGTACCGCTGCACCAACAAGGCGATCTGCTGGCCCGACGGGCGCACGGTCCGCTTCGAGATGGCCGTGGATATCACCGATCAGAAACTCGCCGTCGAGAAACTGCGGGAATCCGAGGAACGCCACCGGGTCATCACCGAGACCGCCCAGGATGCCATCATTACAGCCGACGCCAAAGGCAACATCCGCCTGTGGAACGCCGCCGCAGAGCAGACCTTCGGTTTCACTGCCGCAGAGGCCATCGGTAGAAATCTGATGGATGTAATTGTCCCGCCGCAGTACCACGAAACCAAGCGGAAAGGATTGGCCGAGTTTGCTCATACCGGCGGTGGTGCCGCTGTTGGAAAAACGTTGGAACTGACCGCTCTGCGAAAAGATGGCACGGAATTCCCCGTTGAGATATCCATGTCCAGCTATCGAGACGGTGACGATTTCGTCGCGGTGGCCCTCGTGCGGGACATCACCGAGCGCAAACGGGCCGAGGGCAAGCTGCGCTACAGCAATACCATGATCGTCGAGGCGCTGGAGCGAGAGAAACGCGCTTCGATGGAGTTGGAGGCGGCGATGGAGCAACTCGAAGCCGCGAAGGAGGAAGCCGAAGCCGCGACTCGATCCAAGAGCGAGTTCCTGGCCAACATGAGCCACGAAATCCGCACGCCGATGACGGCCATCCTGGGGTTCACCGAAACCATGCTCGATCCGGACATCTCGGATTCCGAACGGCTCAACGCCATCCACACGGTACGCCGCAATGGCGAACACCTGCTGCAAATCATCAACGACATCCTGGACATCTCCAAGATCGAGGCCGGCAAGCTCGAGGTCGAACGGCTACGCTGCTCGCCTATGCGAATGGTCACCGACGTGAAATCGCTCATGCAGGTCCGCGCCGACGCCAAGAAGCTGCCCTTCAACATCGAGTGCATTGGGGCCGTGCCGGAAACCATTGAAAGCGACCCCACACGGCTCAAGCAGATTCTGGTCAACCTGGTCGGCAATGCGATCAAGTTCACCGAGACCGGCTACGTCCGTCTCGTCACCCGGTTCGTCGATGACGGCGCCGAACCCAACATGCAGTTTGACGTGATCGACACGGGGCTCGGCATGTCCGCCGAGCAGGTGGGCAAGCTGTTCCAAGCCTTTACGCAGGCTGATACCTTCACCACCCGCAGGTTCGGTGGCACGGGTTTGGGATTGATGATTAGCAAACGTTTGGCCGAGATGCTCGGCGGCGATATCACCGTCGAGAGCAAGCCTGGCGAGGGCAGCACGTTCCGCGTGACGGTGACCACCGGCCCACTCGATGGCGTCAGAATGCTGGACGATCCGACTCTGGCGACGATTGCGCAACCGGAATCTGCTGCCGTGTCAAAGGGCGATCAGGAGAAACTCGACTGCCGCATCCTGCTGGCCGAGGACGGCTCCGACAACCAGCAGCTCATTTCTTTTGTGCTCAAGAAGGCGGGCGCTGAGGTCTCGGTCAAGGGGAACGGGAAGCTGGCCGTGGATGCGGCGCTGTCCGCGTGTGACGAAGGCAATCCGTTCGACGTGATCCTGATGGACATGCAGATGCCCGTCATGGACGGCTACGAGGCGACCAGCCTGCTCCGCCAAAAGGGCTACACCGCCCTGATCATCGCTCTGACTGCCCACGCGATGGCAAGCGACCGACAAAAGTGCATCAACGCCGGCTGCGACTACTACGCCAGCAAGCCTATCGACCGCGAGAAGCTGATCGAAACCATCAAGGCAAGCCTCAAGCCTGCTCTGGCGTCCGCATCGCGGTAGGGCATGGGTGGCCCATCGCTTTAGCGGTGGGGGACGACGGGTGGCATGGCCAAGCGTCTCCGACGATAGGTCGCCATAAGGTGACCCTGTTTCACAAACGGAGACATAGCCTGTGACGTAAGATGGAGCTTGGCCATGTACAC
>JAGLWJ010000223.1 GCA_023133475.1 Phycisphaerae bacterium
CGTGTGCGAATGCTCTGTAACATGGTCATCATCTGGGCGGCAGCCAGAATAACGTCCGAGCCCTGATGAGGGTAAGCGGCGTGAGCCCCGCGACCGGTGATGGTGATCTCAAACGCCGTCGAGGCAGCCAACGCCGCTCCCGGGACGATCGCCGCCATGCCGAGGTCCAGCGTGGGCCAACCGTGCAAGGCAAAAGCGGCGTCAACACGGGGGGAGTCCAGCACCCCAGCCTCGATCATCAATCGCGCCCCGGCGAACCCTTCCTCTCCAGGTTGGAAGATGAACTTCACCGCACCGGGAAGCTGATCCGCAAAACCATGCAACACCCGGGCAGCCCCAACCAGGCACGCCATGTTGCCGTCATGCCCACAGGCGTGCATCTTGCCGGGAGTCTGCGAGGCGTAGGGCAAGCCGGTCTTCTCCACCAGCGGCAAAGCATCCATGTCCGCACGCAAAGCCACACAAGGGGGAGCCTGATGAGCATTGAGCACCGCAACGATACCGGTGTCGGCTACATTGCTGGTGATCACAAGGCCCTCCAGCTTGGAGAGTTCCGCCACGATACGGGTGGCGGTATCTTTCTCCTCGAACGCCGTCTCAGGGTGAGCGTGCAGGTCGTGGCGAAATTCGATCAGCTCGTTGGTGATTTCTTCGATATAGGGCTTAAAGTCGGGCACGGAGCAGCTCCATAAGCAGTAAGTGAGCTATCAGCTATCAGCCGTCAGCTATCAGTTGTCAGCCTACCCCGCGTGGTCTTCGGCTGCAACCAAGTCAGTACCGCGACCGTGAGGGAGCGGATGGGTGGCCCATGGCTTTAGCGGTGGGGGACACGAATCCAAGCGTTCATGCTGCTACGGGGTCCGACAGTGCTCGGACGAACCATTCGTGTCCCCCACCGCTAAAGCGATGGGCCACCCGCCGCTAAAGCGATGGGCCACCCACCAAACGGCACTGATCGGATGGCTGCGGGTGTCCCAAAATCGCGCTTGACGGTTGCGATGGGGTTTCGCATACTGTCCGGCCTTGTTTGCCCCGATTAGCGAAACATGCGGGGAAGAGGAACGGACCACAGCTTTAACAAAAAGGAGAGTTGGACTATGTTTGCAAATCTCAGCCGAATCTTTTTGACAGTAGTGTTGGGAGCGTTTCTGGTGGTTGGATTCGGATGCACCACCGGTGGCGGCGGTGGCGGCGGCGGCGGTGATGATGCCGATCTCTGTGCCGATGTGCAGTGCCCCGACGGCCAAGAATGCAACCCCGCCACAGGCCAATGCGAGCCGATCGAAGATGGCGACGGCGACGAGCAACCAGACGAGGGCGATGAGCAACCAGACGAAGGCGATGAGCAACCAGACGAGGGCGATGAGCAACCAGACGAGGGAGACCAGCCTGCCCTGGTCAAAACCCACATCCTGATGGACGACAACCTCTTGATCATGCGCCCTAAAGCCGGCGACGACCTCATCGTCTGGGGAGACGCGGAAACCGTCTACTACATCATCCCTTCGGAAACGGACAGCGAAGCGACGGCTGGGACCGAGGTTCCTGACGGCACGCGGTTCGCGTGGACCAGCTTCGCCGTAGCCGGCAAGAAGGCTGCCCTTGTCACCAGCCTCGGGGAAGTCTCCATCTTCGATTCGCAAACCGGCGAATTGTCCGCCATTCCCGGCACCGAGGTCCTGCTCCAGGACACCCAGTTGACCGAGGATAGCATGCCGGGGCTGATGGTCTCCGACGGCAACCTCATCGCCACCCTGAACCACGGCTACCAGGTCGCCGACGGCAACGAAGTCAAGGTCATCGACGTAAGTGGAGCCACACCCACCGTAATCAGCTTCCCGAATCCGACCGAGAACTACATCGACGGTTCCGATAACTTCATACAGGTCGCGGTGGATGCCGATACCCGTCGGGTCGCTGGTGTCGGAAGCTACAATATCCTCTATGTTTGGGAGATCGACGATCCCACGGCTGAGCCGCTCGCGTTCGACCTTGGGCTCAACAGCGATTTGTGCTGCTTCAACGACAACGTGCAAATCCGCTTCGAGGGCGATTGGATTCTGTACCAGCAGGAGCCGGAAACCTATCCGGTGGGCATGGGTGATACGAACGTCGCGTTGCTGAACGTTGACGACGGCACCGTCACGGTGTTGACCAACAATCCGACGCAACTCACCGCTCTGGTGACGCTGTCGGGCGGCAGCTTCGGGTACTTCCAGTGGCGTGAGGACGTGGACGCCATCTACGGTGCTCAAACCGCATACCGCAGTGCCATCGGGACAGTGCCCGGGCCCGGGTCCACCCTGGCGGATTGGGACGATTACATCGACGGCGATTCCGATCAGTACGGCGTCTTCGGCTATGGGTACAGCATGGCCCTCACCCCGGACGGCGACAGGTGGTTTGTCGCCGGATGGGGTCCGATCGACGATGATATGACCGTGCTCCAGATGAGCACCGGCGGGAAGTTCGCGGCGTTCGACGATTCGTATGGTGACACGCTCACGGGGCTGGTGATGGCCACCGACGTAACCTGCTCGACCGGGCCCGGCAATTCCGGTGCAACCGTGGCATTTCGCGCCTTGCGGCAGAGTGATTGCGAGGCTTACGCCTGCGCGACAAACGAATGGGTTCTTGGTTTCATTATCGTCGATCGTTTGAGCGACTAGTGTTCTGTTACGCATGAAATGATGGTTGGGCCACCCATACGTAGGGTGGGTGGAACCCACCAACCGGTGTGGTGGGTTCCGCCCGCCTGCGGCGGGCTCCACCCACCCTACTTAAGCCCCTGTAGGTCGGGTCTGCGGACCCGACCTACCAGGCTTCACCTCCGTGCCGCGGTATTATATAATGGGTGGACAACCAGGAGATCATGCGATGCGATACACAGTCATTCTGGAACGCGACCCCGCCGGGGTCCTCGTGGCCCATGTGCCGGCCCTAAGGGGATGCGTCTCCCAAGGGCGCAACAAGCACGAGGCCTTGAAAAACGTCAAGGAAGCCATCGCCCTCTATATCGAAACGTTGATCGAGCACGGCCAGACTGTTCCTACCGAGACCGACTGCGAAGTGGTCGAACTCACCGTGGAAAGCCGGTGAGCAAGCTACCACGCCAACTATCATATAGAAAAGTCATAACCGCGCTGGGCCGGGCGGGGTTTCGTGTGCATCGCCAACGTGGTAGCCACATCGTTCTGGTGCGCGACGAACCATACGCCCAGGTGATTGTGCCCGCCCATCGCACATTGGCCACTGGAACACTCGGGGATATTCTCGATGGGGCCGGCCTGACGCTCGAACAATTCATCAATCTGCTTTGATCACCGCGCCGGGTTCAAGACTTTCCCCTGTACCTCCATACGCTCAGCTTTGCCTGATGATTCGGACCTCAGCAATCAGCACTGCCACCTACTTGAGAAGAGCATGGAACCCGGCCTGCTCGAAATGATGGTCACCGGTGAGGGCATCCGAGAGTCCCATGGCCCTCATGACCATAAAACTCACACAATCCACCAACCCCCAGAACTTGTCGCCGCGAGTGAGGTACAACTCGACTCCCTCGGAAAACTGGTTTCGGTCCACATGGACCACTGTGGACGCGAAGATGAGTCCGACCGTGTCGAGGAAAACACCGTCAGCCATCGGTCACCTTCGGATGCCCATAAAGGTAGTGATCATGGTTGATCGCGAGATCGGGAATACCTGTCGGCTTCGCACGCTGGGCAACGCGGAAGAGCGAAGACAAACCTTTCGTGGAAGAATCGCTGGAAGCCGGCCCAACCGGCTCAACCACAACCTCCGTGCCATCGGGGATTCTTGCATCCTCGTCGAGCACCACCACCCCGTTTTTCACCTTGCCGCGATAGGTCATAATCCACCTCCCATCTTATTATACCCCCCTGGGCGGAAAATGAGAAATCCCAAATGGTCCGTCAGCGACCGCAAAACGACCCCTGAGTCCACGTAGGTCGGGTCTGAGGACCCGACCTACAAGACTCTCCCCTGTACCTCCATACGTTCAGCCTTGCTTGATTCAGACCTCAGCACTGCCACCTACTTGAGAAGAGCATGGAACCCGGCCTGCTCGAAGTGATGGTCACCGGTGAGGGCATCATGGATGCCTCGTTCTTCCATGACGACGAATGAAATGCAGTCGGTGAGCGACCATCTCTGGTCGAGTCGATGCCCGAAGAATTCCACGCCTCGATCAAACAGTTCCTGGCAAGGCGGGACGATCACGACCTCGGGATCGCCCTGAAGCACCGAGAGCAACTCAAGAAAGATCGGACGATGGGCCGGTGCAGCCAGCGCATCACCAACTTCGGTCAGAATCCACGCTGTTGTGACCATGGGCATCGTCAGCTCGCGGTTGAGCCTCAGCACTGCCTCATAGGCATCATCCTTGGGGTTAAGCAACGCAAGGTAGAAATAGGTGTCGGCGAAGCAGGCCTTCATCGGCGTGCTTGCCCGTGAAGGTAGTGATCGTGTTGTCGCGCGAGATCCGGTGGTAACCCGGCAGCTTTACCCGCAATCTCTGCCAGTCGTTTGTACACCGTCGCCCCGGTTTTGGGTTTTGTGGCTTCGACCGGTTCCACACGCACCACCACGCCCTCGGGCAGCATCGCCTCCCCATCAAGCACCACCACGCCGTTTTTCACCTTCCCGCGATAGGTCATCACAACCCTCCAGTCTTAATTATATCCTCCCCTCGCAAAATGGAAAACTGAAAATGGTGCCCGCTTGCCAGCTCTTCGCCGGCAGCCGTCAGTTTGCGCTAGGCCCGGCATTTATGCCGGGTTGAAAGGGAAAATCAGTACCGCGACCGTAAGGGAGCGGCCAATCCAAGTAGGGCCGCTCCCTTACGGTCGCGGTACTGATCGGATGTTTCGTGGCGGCAGGCTTATGCTAGTCCCCGCAGACCCGACATCCCCCGGCGGCGCCGTTGGGAATCCCGAACGTCGGGTCTGAGGACCCGACCTACCAGGCTAATACCACACACCAAACGACTGTATGAACGACTCGGCTTGGTCCCTGAACTTCTCCTGAGCCTCCTTCCACCCAACGAGCTTCGTCCGGTCATCAATCGCATGTTCTGTCGCGATCATCTCCCAAGGCTTGCCCGCCGGCACCTCGACAGTGCGTCGCAACGGGTATCCCTGGGCGTCCACCCAGAGCATCTCGATCCCGCTCTTTTTGTCGAGCGGGTCAATCCGGAACCGATAGGCCTCGACCGGCGTGCCGCCAACCGGAGAGACCTTGTCGGGACCCTCGTAAGTGTAGCGGAAATCGCGCCAGGTTGGTTCCCATTCGCGCCAGATGTAGCGCTTCCACACGAACGGGTGTCCCATTCCCTTGGCCACGGCCCGACGCAACTCTGCCGCCAGCACCTGGAGAAGACGGTATCCGTCCGGAAGATCGATAATGCTTGGGTTCCGATACCCTATATTGAATAGGCTACCTCGAAAGTGGGCTTTGCCCGCCCCCGCCCCGTTGATGCGGAAGTTCATACCCAGCTCACCTTCCCTCCCCGTGGCCCACTCTGCGAAGGCTGCACCCCCCGTCCGCTCCGAACAATAACCCTGAAACCAGACGTGTGCGGTGGGATGCTTCTTGCCACTGCCGAATGCGTGATACTCCAGACCGGTCCGCGTTACTTCCCCGTTTTGGAACATGCGCACGGTGAACGCGCAAGTGCCGACGAGTTGTCCTTCCCGGCGTAGCAGGAAGGACCGTCGGAATGCCTCCGCTCCTCTGATCGCCCGCCAGTCCTTCGCTTCCTGCGTGGTAGGCTGGCTCGTGGGTTGGGTGGCAGGCACAGCTACCGGCTGGGTTGTGGGCTCCACGGCTGCGTTTGCGGACGCAGCGGCCAAGAGCATTAGGCTCAGCCTCATAACGGTTGCAAACAAGGCATATCTCCCTCGGAAAAAGAGGCAGGGCCCGCCACTGTTGTGACGGGCCCTGCATGGGTTTCTTACATATGACTTACAGTTTCACCCCGATCACAACTACTCCAACCCGGCTATGTAACCAGCCCAGTTGGCTCCGATGTAGATGAAGTCATCCACGCCATCGCCGTTCACGTCGGCCAAGGCGAACCCTTCGAAGGGCCCCGGACCATTGGCATCAGTGAACTCCATACGCAGATCCAAGCCGCACTGCGTGTTGTTGAAGTTGATCCCGGTTCCGGCAGTCAACGGGCCGTACTTCACGTAGAACGTGTTGCCATTCGCACCGCTCGTATCGTGCCCGAAGACCAAGTCGTCGGTGCCATCACCATTGAAGTCGAGGATACCGACACCGGAGCCAAGCCCCAGATCAAGATCGTCAGCCGGAGCACGCAGGTTCTGAATGGCGATCGCACCGGTGGTGGCGCTGATGTCGGCGTTGGTGACCAGTCCGGTGCTCGGAATCACGAACACCGCACCCTCGTTGTTTCCGGTGGCGGACAAGCCCGTATCCAGGTTCGGCAACCCGACCACCAAGTCCGCCTTGCTCCCGCCGGTGAGGAAGCCGATCGTAAGCGAAGCAGCGAGGAAGTCAGCCGCGGTGGCGTCACCGAGCTCGACGTTAGCCGTATCCACGGCCGGGTCGGCTGGATCGCCGACCGATCCGGTGATGATGCAGATCTCGTTGGCCGCAGCCAACCCCTTGACGAAGATCAAGTCGGCCGAACTGTTGCCCACGACATCCGCACACTGGATGTTGATGCCCCACAAGTTGGTGGCCACGTCGGCACCACGACTGTAGTAGCCATCCGCCGTGCCCCGGAAGGCCGCGCAAGTCGCGCCGGTCGGGAACCCGGAGCCCAGGGTGGTGGTGGTGTCCACCTTGCCGTAGGCCACGAACACGTCACCCTCGACGGCGGCGGCTGCATTCTGGTCGTCCTGCGAGAGACCGAAGGCCGCATCGGTGTAACCGTCGCCGTTGAAGTCACCGGCCGCCACGCTACCGTTCACGCCACCCGCGGCGATGAAGGTAGTGTAGCTTTTGGCCACCGCGCTTGTGAACGGATCCGCAGTGGACGTCAGCGTCGAATCCAACAGCAGAATGCGGACCGCGTCGGCGCCGGTGTCGAGCACCATCGCCAGATCGACCTGACCATCGCCGTTGAAGTCACCGACGGCCACATCCTCGACCCTGGTGGCGGCGCCGGAAGCATAACGAGCATCAACACCTTGCGTGAAGGCGCCGTCGGTCACCAGCCAATCCTGACGGTTGATAGCGTCGTCATCGGCCGCCTCACCCGCCGCACCTGCGGCAGCCGCCCGCGGAGCACCACCGGCAATTCCGACCGAGACGCTGCCGAAGGTAACGTCTACATTCGCCCCGGTGCAGTAAATGACATCGTTGATCCCGTCACCATTCAGGTCTGTGCCGAAGACCATCGAGCCGGCCTCGTGGGTGAGTAAACCCGGATCGCCACCCGCACCACGCGCACCGATACCCGGATAGATCACGTTCGTGCTGTTGAACGCATCCACGGTCTGCCCGGTGCCAATGTCGACCGGAGCACCGACCTGATCGTCGAGGTTGATACCAACCGGCTCCTTCGGAGAAGCTACGGTGCCAGTGGCCACTGCCAGAATCTGAGTATTGGTGCGTGCGGCACCGACCATGACGCTGCAACGGCGATTGTTCGCCACTGTCTCAGCGGCCGTGGCCTTCTGGAGCACGGAGACATTCCCGCCGGTGTTGGTGATGCCCACTGAGTCGATAGCATCCCAGCCGATGTCGAGAGTCACGGCCCCCTCGGTGAGTATGGTCGTGTCGATCGTCGCGGTCAGGGTGGACCACTCGGTCCCCTCGGAACCGGTTGCCTGCCCGGTGACCGAGGTCAGCAGAGCCTGGTTGTCTGCCGCAGTGGTTATACCGGTCTTGACATAGATGTTGAAAGTAGTATCGACGGTGGCACGGTACTCCAGGCCGATGTCGATCGAGTTGCCGTGCTGTACCCAGCGACGCGCCACGGCGTCGGCAGCCAGACGCAACTCCGGAACCCGAACAACATCAAGCGTTACCGTGTCGTAGGCGATCTCGCTGGTCGTCTCGTTGGTCGCTGTCAGCCGGAAAACGTAGAGGCCCGGGCTGAGCGGAGCGCCAATCGTGTAGGTTGTCTCGGCCAGGGTCGCGTTGGAGAAGTTGATCGCACCGCTGTCGGTGGGCTGGGAGTCCACTGTCCACTCCACAGCGATGTTGGTGGCGGCAACCCCTTGCTGGTTGGCAGCACCCACCACGGAGTTCGGGGTCACCGTCGCCGATCCGGTGGCAGCGGTACCGGTTGACACCATGCCACTGAAGTAGGCCCCTGCGGCCGAGCGAATCGCCACCAGCGAGCCGGCCTCGACTTGTAGGTCCGAGGTGTACTGAACGGTGATCTCGCAGGCGGCGCTGGTTGCCGTCGCGGTTTCCTCGCCGGCATCCCAAACACCGTTGGTGTCGATATCCTCGTACTCATAGGCGGTTACGGTGACGCTAACGTCACTGGCTGCCAGAGTCGCCTCGGCACCACCATCTTCGGTGGGCGTGGCGTTGGTCCATTCGTACCACAGCATCGCCCCTTCGGTCTCGTTGGCAACTACCGCAGTGAGGGCAACCTCGGCCCCGATGTTAACATCCTCTTCCGGGCAGCCCTCGATGGTGACGGCGAACTCGTCCCCGGCGATCAGAACGCACTCGCCGGTGTCGGGGTCACACTCGTAGCCCTCATCGCACACAACAACCGTTCCGGCACACACACCGTTGGAGCAGACGTCGTTTTCGGTGCAGGCATCGCCGTCGTCACACTCGGCGGTGTTGAACTCGACGTCGCAAATACCGTCCACGCAAATCGCGTCGGTGCAGAGATTGCCGTCGTCGGGGCAATCGTCCGCGATCTCGCAAACATCAATGCACGTGTCGTTTTCCTCATCACATTCCTGGCCTTCGAGACACGGATCGGTGCCCGCCAGGCAGGTGTAGCTGTCGTCGGCGGTGTCGCAGGTTTCTTCGCCGTTGCAGTACAGGCCGTCATCGCAGTCGGCGTTAGCGAGGCAGGCCACCACCGTGCACGCACCACCGATGCACGCTTCCATATTCTCCGCGTTGCAGTCGGCGTTGGTCTCGCACACCGTCGGCGGCGTTGGCGGCGGCACCGTCCCTGGACACCCGGTCCCTGCTACCAGCATGAGCGCGACGCTCAGGACCATCCCGGCCCGCAACCATGCGTAGATTCCTGTTTTCTTACCCAAATTCGCACGTTCCATTACTTGTGACCTCCAGTTAAAGGATCTGGCGCTTTCGGCGCCAACATGTTTGTAGGAATACTGTTCCTTACGTTCACTTATATCCGGTATGAACCGCTCCACTGCAGCCCAACGTAGTGCCGCACCGGTTCGCTGCTTCCTTTCAGCTTGTCGATCGTCTCTCACCCGAAACAGAGCTAATTACGAACTCACCCCTCTACGCGCCATGTCGCCAAAGCGACCTTTCATTGCTGAGTCCGATGTCTATACACCAAAAGACGGAGTTGGTGGCCTATGTCGTATATGTCCACGCGCCTATTCTGAATACGACCTGGCTCCCTACTAAACAGCATACCGCCGTCCTGCCCCACAGCGGCCATGGGACGGTTTTCACTCAATGCGGGCGAATTGTAGGGGTTGAATGTTTCAAGTCAACACCCAAATTCGTAATTTTCGCCATATTGGTTATATCCATACGGCGAACGAGCGCGTAACCCCGCACCTTATCCGCTCACACTGGTATCGGTCCAAGCAGTGGTTTTGCTTGAATTGCTTACGCGACATTTTTGAGTTTCACCTCGACCGGGCAACTCGTCAACGCCTCTGTAGGGCGGGTTCCACCCGCCTTCTCCTCTGTAGGGCGGGTTTTACCCGCCTTCTCGGTAGGGCTGGTTCCACCCGCCGCAATGTTGCTAACTTAAGCAAACAGAGTGCTGATCAGTTGAGGAAGGCGGGTGGAACCCGCCCTACAATCCGTCATCGGCGGGCGGAACCCGCCCTGCCGCCGAATTCATCCCTGCCACCTGGGCATAAATCCCCAAACACTGCCGCGCGGCGGACTCCCAACTGAGGCGGCGAAGATCAAGACGACCATGAGCCCGCAACGCCGCCTGTAAGGGCGGATTCCTCAAAACGGCGAGAATCCTGTCAGCCATCTTCGCCGTGTCCCAAAAATCGACCTTGATGACATGCTTAAGCACCTCGGCGGCGCCGCTCTGCTTGGAAATCAACACCGGAACATCGTAGCTCAATGCCTCCAAAGCTGCTATCCCGAACGGCTCGGATACCGAAGGCATCACGTACAAATCCGCCATGCGAAACACCCGCTCCACGTCGTCACCCTGCAAAAAACCGGTGAAGACCACCTTGTCGCCGATGCCCAACTCGGCAGCCTGTTCGATAATATGACGAATCATGTCGCCACTGCCAGCCACAATAAACCGCACCTTCGGCTCGTGCTCCAGCACTCGCTGGGCGGCTTGCAGAAAATACTCCGGGCCTTTTTGGGCGGTAATGCGCCCCAGAAACAGCACAATTTTTTCGTCGTCGGCGATGGGCACAATCTCCAAATCCGGAGTTGGGCCTACCGAATGCGTCGAGTTGTAGACCACATGGATGTTGGCCGGGTCTATTCCGTAGCTTTTTACCAGGATGCCCTTGGTGAGTTGGCTGACGGCGATCACCGCGTCGGCTGCACGCAGCCCACGACGTTCGATCCGGCAAATCCGCTCGTTCACCGATTCACCGCAACGATCGAACTCGGTGGAATGCACGTGCACCACCAACGGCTTGCCGGTGGTCATAGCGACAGCCACACCGGCGGGAAACGTCATCCAGTCGTGGGCATGGATTACATTGAACGGTTCGCGAAAGGCCATTTCAATTGCCAGCCGGGCGTAGCGCTCCACCTCAGCGAACAAGTCGCCGGCGTAGGGGGCACCGAGGTGCACCGTGTCATCAAGAGGCTGATCTTTGCCGAGACTGGTTTGTAGCTCTTTGCGCACTTCAGGGCGCAGGTAAGGGGCAAGTGCCGCCCCCAACGCCCAAAAACGCACGTGCTGAAACTCCGACCGCCGGTAAGACCTCACCGGACCGGTATCACCAGAGGTGCCGGACTCGCCCGAGGCTTGCGGAGTATAGCACTCCTCGACAGGGCGGGGCAGCACGAAGGACACCTCTGTGCCAAGATCGTTCAGGGCGCGGGTCAGACCGTAGCACGCCGTCCCCAGCCCACCAGAAATAAACGGAGGAAATTCCCATCCCAGCATGAGCACTTTCATGGCAACTCTGTCTCGCTTCCTTCGTAGGCCAGAGCGTATACGCCAACCGCAAATTGTCAATCCGAAACAATCCCCCAGGGCAATCGCATCTCATTCACCGTGGAACACGCAGAAAATGGAAAATGGAAAATGGGGGATGTGAAACAATTGTTGTTGTGTGCACACGCGGGTTAGCGATAACAATCCGCAGCGTTTAGCGGCGACAAGTCC
>JAGLWJ010000224.1 GCA_023133475.1 Phycisphaerae bacterium
CGACCCGAAGGGGAGCGCGTAAAAGAGGAGCGCGTAAAAGAGGAGCGCGTACATGTAGGGTGGGTGGAACCTCGCGGAGCGAGGTGTAACCCACCGCACGCCAAGGATCAGGTTTGAGTATATTTCTTTGGCAATCTGCGCAATCTGCGGATGAACGAATCCGATCAGTGCCGCGACCGTAAGGGAGCGGTCCCACCTGCGCAAGGGGAAAGGGCAGGCTTGCATCGCTACAAACCTGCCCTTTACCGAATCATCAACAAAAACGTGGTTTCCCGGAAGGAAACCACGGTAGGGCTTGGTTTAGAAAACCAAAACCCCTCGGGCGTGTTGGGACCCTATGGTTCGGCTCGCTCAGGAGTTGCCGAGTTACGATCGTCGTACTGCGCGCCGGTTCCGAAGTCATCCTGGATCGGGTCAAACACGGCATCGTTGTCGTAGACGAACTCCCAGGCGGCGTCCATCGCCAGATCGCGGGCCATAACGCCCCACCAGTTGTCGCCGAGACAACCCCACCCACCAATCATCGAACCACACACAGCCACCAACAGGCCGACCTTCAACATTTTCTTGGCCATTTATGGACCTCCTTGTGAAAACTGGCACCCTTGCTGCTACGACGCTTCCCTATGGTCTCCAGGTGCCGCCGCAGGCAGCGTTTCACCGCAGAGAAGGTCGCGCACATGGGCAATTAAGGAAAAGGGCAGGCTCGCATCATCACAAGCCTACCCTTATCCTAAACTGTCAACAGAACCGCAGTTCCCAAGAAGGCAACCACGGCGGGGCTTGGTTCAGCAGCCCAAACCACTCGGGCGTGTTGGGACCCTATGGTTCGACTCGGCCAGGAGTTAGCGAGTTACGATCGTCGTACTGCGCGCCGGTTCCGAAATCATCATCGAACAGGTCATACACGGCATCGTTGTCGTAGAGGAACTCCCAGGCGGCGTCCATCGCCAGATCTTGGGCAATCACGCCCCACCAACTGTCACCACCACCGAGGCAACCGCCCCAGCCCAGCATCGAACCACACACAGCCACCAACAGGCCGACCTTCAACGTTTTCTTGGCCATTTATGGACCTCCTTGTGAAAACTGGCACCCTTACTGCTACCGGGTTTTACCCAGATATTCTCGCAGCAAGTACGCACCTCGCATTAGGCGAAAGCCTAACGCTTCCGTACAAAAACCAGCGGACCACGCCGCACACAAAATTCCATCTTCTTCTTTATTGCTCGTTCAGCCCTTACTACCAGCGCCGCACAGCCTGACATTCCGCGCCGTCAAGCTCGCTGGCAGGAGGCCAATTCGCATCTATATGATCCTCGGCATTATCTCGCTTCCTGATGTCATCACAACACCAATAAGCTCGTGACCACCTCGTCTCCCTTTTCTGAACCCCAGCACACATTCTCACATGCCGCCAAGGCCCGGTCAACTCACACGGCCGCAGATTATGCCCAACTCAAACACCCGCAGCAAACAGGAATCCGCACTTCCCAAGGGCCTTTCACTCCGCGCCAAGTCCCACCTGCGCACTCCGCCTACTTACGCTTACGCTAGTATCGGCTACACTACCGCGCCAACATTAGCATTTTGTGCGACTTCCCCAAAATCTCCCCGAGAGCCAAAACCGCAGTTTACCAACCGAAAACCGTCCACCAAACTCAGGCTGATACTGTACCCACACCATACGTGGTGCTCTCAAGAGTGCGGGAGGATAGAGAGGCACATATCTCTTGTCAAGCCCGAACGGCAGGATTCCACCTTTTTTTTCTTAGGCGAGTATCCTGCCGACATGCCCTCTGCAATCTCCCCACCCGACAAATTACCGCTCTGAACCCTCGATCACAGGTGATTCCCCCCCAAGCCCACCGCGATGCGAAAGTGCAATAATAACAATAGGTTGTGAATGGCGTGATGGAGCCCGACGCCAAGTGTCACGGCAACACCGTACAGGATTCGGGGAGATCGCATACACCTTAATATGTGGTTTGGGAACCTCACTCTTCTCTTTTTACAAAAATCGCATTTTTTCATGTTTTCCAGCCACTGATCGGTCTGTCCGCTCTCTTACGGTCGCGGTATTGATCCAGACTGTAGGGCGGGTTCCACCCGCCGCACTATGCCACAAAGGCGGGTAGAACCCGCCCTACAACTGTAATTACGCCGTTTTCTCAGTTTTTCACGTTCCATTTTTCGCGCTCCCCGTTGGGGAGCCGCTAAACGCTACGGACTTGTCGCTCCACCAGGACAACCACTTCCTTGAGACGCCGGATGACATGATCCGCCTGAGCGGCATACTCCGGAATGCCCCGGTCTGACACTATGAGTATGGTGCGGGCGCCCGCAGCGGTGCCGGCTATAAGGTCGAACAGATGGTCGCCTACGACCCAGGACTTTGTCGGATCGGCACCCAGTTCGGCACATAGCCGCAAAACCGGCTCGGCGGAAGGTTTAACCGTGCCATCGTCGCGGCAGCGGATCGCATCGACCAAAATTGCATGTTTATCGAGCACATAGCGGGTCCACTGTCGCGTGTTGCGGGTCAAAACCCCCACCGCAAACCCACGCCGACGCAGGCTGAGTATCGTTTCGGCTGCACCCTCCTGAAGCCGGGAGTTCTCCGCCGCGTCACGTTCGTGGCAATCGAGAATCTGCTGGGCCCGCCGACACGCATCGTCATCCATTTGCTCCATGGCTTCGAGAATAGGGCCCGGCGGCAGACCGATCTCGGCACGGATAACGTCGAAGTCCAGGTAGGGCACGGTGAGGGTGCCGTCCAAATCGAAAACAACCGCAGGCTTCATCAAAGCACTCCACATGGCGAGATGACGCCCCATGTCATCCCCGCCGGGCCGACATCGTGATTCTCCGCTCAATCGGTTAGCATACCAGCAGGACAACCTGAGTTACAGGGGGGCAACGTGAAGGCACACGTACAGGAGACCGGAAAGCAGCGGGAAAAACATTCCCTAACCCGGTGCCCTCCTGCCCCGCTCTTGCTGCCTGCACTGGGGTTGATCGCCGGAGTTGTGTTTGACGACTGGTGTGGGGCGGGAGCCGGCCCGTATCTGTTTGGGATGCTTCTGGGGGTGGTGCTGCTGATCCGGCCTTTCACGCGGTGGGAAGGCGTCAGAATTATCGTCGTGCTTGTGGCGTTCTGCATCGGCGGGTTAATGCATTTGGGCCAGATGCGGCGTCTACCCGCCGACCACATCCTGGCATATACCCATGATGAGCCGATTCTGGCTCGAATCACCGGGACCGTCCTGACTCAGCCGCGTCTGCCCTCAAGGCGGCGGCATCTTTTCGCGCCTTGGTGGCATGGGGTGGGGCGAACGTCGTTTCTTATCGACGCCGACAGCATCGAAACCAACGATAGCCCGAAATCATGCACCGGCACCGTCAAGGTTTCCGTCAAAGAACCGATCATGACGCTGGCGGTGAGCGACAGGGTGGAGTTGTTCGGTTGGTGCTATAGGCCTTGGCCGCCGGGCAACCCCGGTCAATTCGATTGGGCCTGTTACGAGCACCGCCGTGGGGTATTCGTCAACATCACTTGCAATCATCGCGAATGCGTGAGGAAGCCGGCAGGCAAAGACGAAGATCATCCTGTCATCAGCCGGTGGGCGCGTTTGCGGCAGCGAGTTCGGGCCTTGCTGCTCGACGAGATGTTGGCCACCGGCGGCCCGGAGACGAGCTTGCTCGATACCATGGTGCTGGGGCGTCGCGGGGCGATCGATCCACAAATCAACGAAGCGTTCATCCGCATCGGCTGTGCGCACTATCTGGCGGTCAGCGGCATGCATGTGGGCATGCTGGCGCTGTTTGTGTGGTTTGGCGGGCGGGCGTTGGGGATTGGCGTGCGTGGAGGTGCCGCGGCGGTGATTGTGATTACGGTGCTTTATGCCCTTGTGGCTGACCCGCGCCCGCCAATCCTGCGGGCGACGGTGATGACGGTTGCGGTTTGCGCGGGTCTGATCGTCGGTCGGCCTGCAAACTTTCTCAACGGGTTATCGTTAGCTGCCATTATCATTATATTGGTTCGACCCGCCCAAGTCTTTGACCCGGGCTTTCAGTTCTCATTTTCGTCGGTGCTTGCCATTGTCTATCTGTCCCCTCAACTAATGCACATTCCTCATCATTGGAGGCCCGCCGTCGTTCGTTTAGCGCAAGAGGATGGGATCGATCTCTTTGTGGCTTCCACACCCGGATCAGCCGTTCAGCGAACCTGGCGCCGGCTGGAATTGCGGGTGTATTGGATGTGGAGTGCATCCATGGCGGCATGGTTGGTTTGTGCTCCGCTGGCATTGGTGTATTTCCATCGGGTCTCGCCGTGGGGTTGGCTGGCTTCGTTGCTGCTGTTCCCCTTCGTGTTTGCGGTGATGGCAGCCAGTTTCATCAAGCTGCTCTGTGCCCTGGTTTGGCCGACGTTGGCATCGTTGCTGACCTCTCCCGTCTATTGGCTGGCGGCGGTGCTGATCAAAGTGGTCGAGGGCTTGGAGCACCTTCTTGCGCTTCCTCCGCACCTGTCGGCTCCGCCGTGGTGGTTAACGGTTCTTATTGGTATTGCGTTGCTGGCGTGGGCGTGGCAACGGCGTTGGGCAAAAGGCCGGCGTATTACCTGGATTGCAATCGGCATCGTTGTGGTCGGGTTGGTGATCTGGCTGATGCCGCGACGCGGCGACGGGCGTTTGACTATGACGGTGCTCTCGGTGGGACGAGGGACGTCAGTCGTGCTCGAACTTCCGGACGGGCGGGTCGTGCTCTACGATGCCGGAGCCTCTGGCTCCTACGATCCGGGAGCCGCCACGATTGTCCCATTTCTGCGACACCGCAGAATTGACCGTGTTGATGCCGTGCTTATCTCGCATCCCAACCTCGACCATTTCAGTGGTTTGCCCACGGTACTCAAGCACATCCCCACCGGGCCTGTGTATCTAACCCGTTACTTCGAGAGGCTCAGCACCGCCGGCAAACCCAGCCGGGCTCTGCTGGAGGAGCTTTCCGCGGGCAAGCACTCTATGGAGATCATGGGGAAGGGCTGTAATCCGCTGGTCTTTGGCGACGTGACTTTCGAGGCACTCTGGCCGCCTGCGGATATGATGGGTGAGATCGAAAACAACGAGACGTCGATCGTAATCCGAATCACCTATGCCGGGCGATCGATCCTGCTGACCGGGGACATCGAGGAGTTGGGGCAAGGGCGGCTGCTCGCCGAAGGCGACCTCTGCGCCGACGTGCTTTTGTTGCCACACCACGGCAGTCTGCGACATAACACACTCGAGTTTGTGGAAGCCGTTGCCCCGGACATCCTCATCCGCTCGAGTTTTGTTCGCAGTGCGGATCAAGGCTTCGGGTATGAGCCCATCATCGCCCACCGCCGCTACTTCAACACCGCAGACCACGGGGCTGTCACCGTAACCCTGGATCAAGCGGGGATTGAAGTTCAAACCCACCGTGCGCGCCGAACAGGATTGCGCTAGGCCCGGCATTTATGCCGGGTTTCCGAACTCCATGTCTGAAGCCGACCAACGAGAACCCCGGTAAACCGGGGTCGCAGGAGTTGCACGACGTATCGTCAACCCGGCATAAATGCCGGGCCTAGCGCAAACCTGGTCGCCATCCACTATGCGCGGTGTGCAACCTACGTCCTTCTGACTGTCGAGGCAATGATGCTACAAGCTCAAAAAATTTGCGGATTTCTGTAAGATTTCCCCCTCCGGCAACGACTACTAATTAGGGGAGAGCAAGAGAAACAAACGGCGAGGGGCAGCCCCGAAGCAACGGGGCAGCCACCCGTCAGAAGGGCACTTGTGCGCGGCTACATGGCGCGAAAGAGGGGGATCGTAGCGCGCTTACTGAAGGGTATTGAAATTTTTGCGTGTGTGGAGCTTTTTGGGAACAAACTTGGCCTAACGCGTGTCGTATTAGATAGTGGAGACGCAACACTGCTTTGACAAGCCTGGGAGGTGATTGACCATGAGGACGACCCTTAAATGGAGCCCGGCGGCACTTCGCCAACATGCCGGTGAATGCTTCCTCTTGGGACAGGGCGATGTGGCTTTGGTCTACGAGTTGTGCGATGCCGGCCGGGTTCGCGTTGCCTTCTATCTTTTTCGTCATGGTAGTTTCCGGCTCTGTGTTGTGGATACGGGGAGCGTGCAGGCTTTGCTCAGCATTTTAAGCCGCTACGAAAACACCGATGCGTTCCTGCGCCGCTATTGTTTGCCCCCGGCGGCTGATCAACCGGGTGGCAAAACCGCAGGCGACAAGACCACCAGGCCGGCGCTCTCCAAACTGATGTAGGCTTCCTTCCCCTCCTCCAAGGGGAAATCGCCGGGCGCTCCGGCGCCCGACGATTTTCCCACCTGCATGAGGCGGATACGGGATACCCAACCGCACAGGTCAGTGCGACTCAAACGAGTGGCAGCGCGGGTGCCCCACCCTCTCTGAGGGTGGGGGACTGATTTGAATTCCGGCGATTGACTCGAATGCCGATGCCGTAACGGATTCAGTCCCCCACCCCTGGAAGGGGCGGGGCACCCAGGCTGAACTGGGAGGTGGATGGGCAGATTCCAGGCACAGCTCTTTTTTGGCCAAACCGTCGCCGTCGACCATTTTTGCAGTATACTGCCGGATTATCGCCAGTTTGTGAAATCGGGGGTGGAGCCTCAATCATGCCGATCAACGCTGACAAGCCACACCTCTGGAAGGCCGACATCCAGCAGTCCGTTGACCTTTTCAACAACTGGTTTATGAACTTCGCCCCCAAAGCATATCGAGACACCCGGGGCGAAACCACTAAGCAAGTCGAAAGCACCATAGCCATCACGAAGAATTTTGCTGCTTTCGCATGAACGTGGTTGTCGGGAATAGCAACCACAAGGTGAATATTCCGGTCGATTGTGTGATCCAACCAAAACAGCTTCGGAAGAGTAAACTACCGATCCTGATTGAAGCATTACAAGGTCGCGCACCGCTCTCCCGAACGTCTTGAGCCGGCGCTGGGCGCGCCGCAGACCGGCCGAGAGCTTGTCGCTCACGCCCAGTTCGACAAACGCCCGCCCGGCGCGTATGCTGCTGGCTACAATGTGGCCACTTTCACCCTATTCAAGGAGTTCCTGAAATGGCGATGGATCT
>JAGLWJ010000225.1 GCA_023133475.1 Phycisphaerae bacterium
ACACGCGCTATGAAGTGTTCGGCGATCCGGACGGATTGGTCCGAACCGTCGAGGACGATCCGGGAGAGGGGTACACCGGTGGAGCGGGGGCAACGGTATTCACCTGTGACCACGCCTGGTCAACCTGTTGTACGGATGGTGTGGTGTTGACCGGGCTGGACGGTATCTGGTCGTTGATTATGGAGTTCACCTCGATCACGGGGATGAATTCGTGGGTGGTTTATTCGGGTGATAGCTCCACGATCGCGCTGGCTTTGCAGCAGAATCGGCGTATCCGCATTGAGTTGGTTTTCGAGCCCAGCCCCGCCGATTGCAACGCCAACGGGATTCCCGATGCTTGCGACCTTGCGGCAGGGACCAGCCCGGATTGCAACGGGAACAGCCTTCCGGACGAGTGCGAGGTTCCGCCCATGGGCACCGGCCCGGACTGCAACGTGGATGGCGTGCCGGATGAGTGCCAGTTGGCTGACAACGACTGCAACAGCAATAGCATCCCGGACGACTGCGAGTTGGAGGGCAACGACTGCAACGGCAACGGCGTCCCCGACGAGTGCGAACCGGATTGCAACAGCAATGGAGTGGCTGACGAGTGCGATATTACCGGCGATACCAGCACGGATTGCAACGAAAACGACATCCCGGATGACTGCGACATCACTGCCGGCACCAGCGCGGATTGCAACAACAACAACATGCCCGACGAGTGCGAATTAGCGACCAACGACTGCAACAACAACGGATTCCCGGATGATTGCGACGTGGCGGCTGGGACCAGCCCGGACTGCAACAGCAGCGGTGTCCCGGACGAATGTGAACTGGCCGACAATGATTGCAATGAGAATGGAATCCCCGACGAGTGCGACATAGCCGCGGGCACCAGTGAAGACTGCCAGCCGAACGGCATCCCCGATGAGTGCGATTTGGTTACCGGCAAGGTGTGGGACCGTTCAGAAGATTGGGTCCCGGGGACAACACACGGCTCAACGGCGGGGAATCCGGCAAATGATTCGTATGGCAATCCGGTTTGGAGCTACGAGTGGGCTCAAGGTGGTGCACTTGGCTCGGGCACCCCGTGGTATGCCCAACCGCCCACCCTCCTGGTTTGGGATGACGACTGGTTTGAGCATGGGGTTGGTTGTTGGGCGCGGGCAGACAACGCGTGCCCCCCTATTTCCGGAGGCTTGACCCAGTGTTTGTCCAGTTCGGCGTGGAATTATGTTCCATTGGTGCGATGGGCGAATCCCATGGGTGATGGTTTCCAACTTGACATTGAGGGCGTTTTGACCGTCATGTGGTCCGGGCAAAACGGAGTCGGCAGTCCGTGTGACGTCGATGTTGTCATCGCCCACGCTGACGTTTCCGCAGGCACCACGATTCCGCTTTACGCTGTCACGGCCAGCAAACCCACCCCGGGCGATTCTGTAGGAGACACCGTGGACTTGCCGGTTCAGCTCGATGACGTGGTGGTCGATGCGGGGGACTCTATCGTGTTCACGTTCCGGACCCGGGTTTCCATTCAGAATCGGTGGAACTACTTGGATGACAACGTGATCCTGCGGGAGCGCGGTGGGGCCGGCGATTGCAACGAGAACGGGATTCCCGACGACTGCGACGTGGCGGCCGGCACCAGCCCGGACTGCAACGGCAGCGGCGTCCCCGACGAGTGCGAGTTGGAGGGGAATGATTGCAACAGCAGCGGCGTGCCGGACGAGTGCGAACTGGAGGGCAATGACTGCAACGAGAACGGTATTCCAGACGAGTGCGACGTCGCGGTGCTGGATTGCAACGGCAACAGCATCCCGGACGACTGCGAGTTGGAGGGCAACGACTGCAACGAGAACGGCATTCCCGATGACTGTGACGTTGCGGTTCTGGACTGCAACAACAGCGGCATCCCGGATGACTGCGAGTTGGAAGGCAACGATTGCAACGGCAACGGCATTCCCGACGAGTGCGACCCGGATTGCAACAGTAACGGATTCCCCGACGATTGCGACCTCACCGCCGGGACCAGCCCGGACTGCAATGGGAACAACGTCCCCGATGAGTGCGACATAGCGGGCGGGACCAGCCTGGATCGCAACGGTAACGGCATCCCCGACGAGTGCGAGGCGGACTGCAACAACAACGGCGTCCCGGATGATTGGGACATCGCCGCCGGCACCAGCGAGGATTGCAACAGCAGCGGCATCCCCGACGAATGCGAATTGGCCGGCAATGACTGCAACGATAACGGCGTCCCGGACGAATGCGACCTCGCCGGGGGAACCAGTTCGGATTGCAACAGCAACAGCATTCCCGATGAATGTGACATTGCCGGCGACACCGCCCCGGATTGCAATGGCAACGCGGTGCCCGACGAGTGTGATGTAGCCGCCGGGACCAGCGCGGACTGTCAGCCGGACGGGGTTCCGGACGAGTGTCAGCTTGGCGGGGTGGTGCACTTCACAGACTTCGAGTCCGGGGCAGGTGGGGAGTGGTCTTCCTCTGCCACGGACAACTCGGTGCCCAACCCGTTCACCCGCTTCTCCGGGCGGTTCGACAACAGCACGCAGACGCTGACTCTCGATGTGGTGGCGGGGTTGACCTACGAGTTGACCTTTGATCTGATGATTATCGATTCGTGGGACGGCAACGGGCCCGGCGGTGGCAATGCCGACTGGTTCAACGTTCACATCGACGGGGTTCGGGTGTTCCACGAGACATTCAGCAACTTCGACTTCGGCAACCAGACTTATCCGCATGCGCCGGACGTGGGACCGGCAGGATACGGCTGGGGCGGCGGTTGGCCGGAGTCCATCTATCGCGGCGTGACTTTGTCGTTCGTGCCCGGCGGCTCCACGGTGCAGATAAGTTTCAGCGGGCAGGACCTCCAGGAGATCAGCGACGAGTCCTGGGGGATCGATAACGTTCGGGTGGCCAGTGGCTTTGGCGGTGATTGCAATGGTAACGGGATTCCCGACGAGTGCGACGTGGCTGCCGGAACCAGCCCCGATTGCAACAGCACTGGCATCCCGGACGAGTGCGAACTGGAGGGCAACGATTGCAACAGCAGCGGTGTGCCCGATGAATGCGAGTTGGAGGGCAACGACTGCAACAACAACGGGATTCCCGATGAGTGCGACGTTGCTCAGCAAGACTGCAATAACAGCGGTGTCCCCGACGACTGTGAACTGGAGGGCAACGACTGCAACGCCAACGGTATTCCTGACGAGTGCGACGTGGCCCAGCAGGACTGCAACAACAGCGGCGTCCCCGACGACTGCGAGTTGGAGGGCAACGACTGCAACAATAATGGGATTCCCGATGAGTGCGACATCTCCGGCGAGACCAGCAAGGACTGCAACGAAAACAGCGTGCCGGACGAGTGCGACATTGCAGCCGGCACGGCGGAGGACTGCAACAATAATGGCACCCCGGACAACTGCGACATCTCCGCCGGGAGCAGCGCGGACTGCAACAGCAACGGCGTTCCGGACGAGTGTGACATGGTCTGGTCCACGCCGCTTGGGGAAGGGCTGGTCTTGTGGCTCAGCGCCGACGCTGTCAGCGGGGTTGGCGAGGGCCAACCGGTCAGCATATGGAGTGACCAGTCGGAAAGCAGCTTGGACGTTGCCCAGAGCACCCCATCTGCCCAGCCGGTCTACACCGGCAACGTGCTGAACGGTCTGCCGGCGCTGCGGTTCGACGGCAACGACAGCTTCACCCGCGGCAGCGTACTGGGATCAGCCCTGACCGGCACGGATCAGGCAACCATCTTTTTGGTCGAGAAACAGGACGGCAGCGATCCGCACAACTCGACGCTGGGGTGGGGAACCTCGACCAACCGATTGCTCCTGCACACCACCTGGGAGGACCGTCTGCACTTCCAGCACGGCAATGCGAATCCGGGCGGAAACGGCAGCTACTCCGTCCCGCAGCCGGCCGGCTGGGACGACGCCTTCCATGTGGTGGAGTTCTTCCGCAACGCGACGCTTGCCGAGATTCTGGTGGACGGGAATTTGTTGGGGGCCGGCACTATCACTGACACGCCGGAGATCAACGAGCAGCACCCTCTGTACATCGGCACCGATTTCTTCGGCAACACCTTCACCGGGGACATCTGCGAGATTCTGATTTACAACCGTGCGCTTTCGGGCCTCGATCGCCTGAAGGTGAGTAACTACCTGAACTACAAGTACGGCATCTTCGAGTCCGGCGGAGGCCCGACGGGAGACTGCAACCTCAACGGCGTGCTCGACGAGTGCGACATCGCCGCCGGGACCAGTGCCGACTGCAACAGCAACGGCATCCCCGACGAGTGCGAGACGGATTGCAATACCAACGGGATTCCGGACGATTGTGACATCGCCGCCGGCACCAGCCCCGATTGCAACACCAGCGGTGTGCCCG
>JAGLWJ010000226.1 GCA_023133475.1 Phycisphaerae bacterium
CGGGTGGAACCCGCCCTACAGGATTTCCCGAAAAGGGCCTTGCATCCAATGGGCAACCCGCTATAATGTCCTATAATGTTGGTCGGGCAATAAACGCATTAGACAACTCCTTGTTGAGGCCGGAGTGGAGTTGGGAAGGAAGCGCAACAATTCTGCCTGTGGTGCGCAATGGTGGTCTGGGGCTGTTGGATCGGCACTGCTGAGTGCTTTGATCATCCTCAGCGCGCTGCTGATGGCGGCTGCGGTGGGGTCACGTAGCCAGGGTTGGCTGGCGTGGATCGGTCTGCTGCCCCTCTTTTTGGCCATTCGCGTATCGAGTGTGCACGTAGCAGCAGCCTACGGTTTGCTGTGGGGCACTGTGCTGCACGTGTTCTTGTCGGCGTTTTCGCCGTCAGCCCTTCCCTGCGGTGTAGCCTCGTGGCTTTTGCTGCCATGCGTTACCGGCGTGTACGCCGGCGGGTCGGCCTGGCTCACCCGTCGGATCGGTTTTAGCCCCTTCGTGCTGGGCGTCGGCTGGATCGGGGTGGAATTGGCCTCCACGCCGCTGGGCTTGCGTTACGGCCTGCTGGCAGGTGCCCAAGGCGACGGTGCACTCCTGGACGTCGTCGGCAAACTCCTGGGTTATGTCTTCGTAGCCTTCCTGATGGCCTCCGTCAACGCTTCGCTGCTGGTTGTTCTAAGCCACGCACGCTTGAGCATTTCCCGCCAGAGGTCGTCGGCAGGATTGCCCGGCACCGGAGGATGTTGCCCGTCCCAGACATTCTTGTGGATTCAGCTTTTCGCTCTTCACCAATCCTACCCGCGCGCGCCTCCGATTCAGGGCGCCGCCATGAATATGTAGGATGTGATGGGCGATGCCCATCCTAACATAGTTCCATACACGTTCGAACGAGAGTAACTCAAATATCACATCGCAAGGAGATAACAGTTATGAAACTGAACCGAAACACGTTCTTGGGTCGAGTTTTACTTTGCTGCCTGGCGGGGATGTTGTGTGGGCTTTTCCCGATGCAGGCACTGGGCGAGGAGAGACTTCGGCTCGCCCCCGGGGAGCAAAACTGGGAACCGCCAAAAGATGCAGAGGCTCGTCAGCCGGGTTATATGCGAATCTGGGACCTAAACAACCCCGGAGTCAACGCGAACTTGATGGTGGAGTACGTCCTGGGTAGGCGACTGACCAACCTGCCTCCCGGGGTTGCGGTCGGCGGTATAGCATATGCCGGCGCCGGGGTCGCTGGAGGTGTATTTACCAATGGGTGGAACGCTATCCGCACTCCCAGGGGCATGATTCTCAGTAGCGGCAGAGTCGATTGGGCGAAAGGTGGGCCTGCCTGGTGGAACAACACCGATTCCGTAGCGAGAAACAACGGGCAACCGGGCGATCCCATGCTGAACCCCCTGGCGGCACCTTGGGGCACCTTTGACCGCGCCCGTTTGCAGTTCACTATTACGAACAACAGCGGAGTGAACCATTTTCTCTGGCTCAGGTTCGTCTTCGCCTCAGACGAGTCCAATGAGTGGATCTTCCGGTATAACGACGTCTGCGGGATATTCGTCAACGGCGTCAACATTGCCCGGGCTCGACCGAATCTGAATTTCAAAACCTGGCCATGGTGGTGGTGGGGTTGGTGGCATTGGGGGCGAAACGTAAGCGTCGACAATGTCAACGGCGGCAGTCCCTTCTGTAACTGGAGAAACGCAAGAAACCCCGGCCTCTATATCAACAACGATTGCAGTGACGGGTGGGGAGGGCATCCCTGTAATCCCGCCCGCCAGATGGAGGCGGACGGGGTGACGCTACGAAGGGGATGGTGGCCTTGGCCTTGGCCGGTGTGGCCCAGGCCTCTGCGAACCACACCATACCCGGTAGTGCTACAACCAGGCCAGGCATACAACATCGTATTGGCGGTGGCTGACACGAGGGATCCTGTCTGGGACTCGTGGCTCTTCGTCAGGGGTGCGCTGGCAAGTGACGAAGCCGGAGCGTGCTGCTACTGCGATGGCGATGAGTGCCACTGCGAGGACGGAGTCACCCTCTATGATTGCACGACCAACGGTGGCGATTGGACCATGGACGAGACCTGTATCACTCTCGACCCGCCTTGTGGAAACACCGAGGGGGTATGCTACCTCCCCGAGGGCAACTGCCTTGAGATATCAGACGCCGCCTGTGCCTATGAAGGCGGGTATTTCAACACCGAAACCCTGATCTGTAGTGACCAGATGGGTGCCTGCTGCACGGATGATGGCGTATGCCATTTGGCCACCGAGGATTTCTGCCTTCTGGCTGAGGGAACGTACGGTGGCGATGGGAGCGAGTGCAGCCTGCCCGGTGCCTGTACGCTCCCTGACGGGGCGTGCATCGAGGAAACCACGGCAAGTTGCTGTGCCGGAGCCGGTGGAACGTATCTAGGTGAGGGGGAACCATGTCCTCCCATCATCGACGGTGCTTGCTGTTTGTCTGGTGGTTCGTGTAGCGAACTCCCGGAATCGGAATGCGAAGCGACGGGCGGTACGTTCCAGGGCGCAGGGAGCGTATGCCTCGGCGACAACAATGGCGACGGTATCGATGACGCCTGCGACCCGCACGAGCCTATCCCGACCATCTCCGAATGGGGTCTGATCGGTTTGGCGCTGTTGCTGTGCGTTGCCGGAGCGGCGGTTTTTGCCCGTCGTCGGAAGGCGACAGCGGCGTGATGCGGCGATTGGGGAGAGGTGAATTAGTGCTTCGTTACCGTTGATTCGACGGAGCACCGACGCGCGGGTGCCCCGCCCTCTCTGAGGGTGGGGGACAGATTGACTTGCGAAGGTGGGCCGGGCTTCGAGTCAGTCTGTCACCCCATCTTTCGGAACGGGAGGGGGCACCTGCGCTGCCATGAGTTCTCCAATCAGCGGGTGCCCATCCCGACGGGTGGCCCATCGCTTTAGCGGTGGGGGACGCGAATGGTTCATCCGAGTAGCAGCGTGAGTGCTTGGGTTCGTGTCCCCCACAGCTAAAGCCATGGACCACCCTGGCCAAGAACCGCGTTGGCATCCGTGGCACAGCTCAGGAGTTCTACCTGAACACGCAGCCGACCGAATTCCAAGCCCACCGTTTTCGAGTTACTGGGCATCCAACTCAGCGCGTAGCCAGAACGCGTGCATTGTCATTTCACCTAACTGCTGAAACAACAGCCAGTTACCGCAAAAATGCCCGAAAAGTTCAGCTTAAGTGAACCGTATTGGGGTTAGCCCTGGGGAACACGAATCGTGTCAGGAT
>JAGLWJ010000227.1 GCA_023133475.1 Phycisphaerae bacterium
CCCGCCTGATGCCACAAAATATGGCCATACCCCCGGGTTCGCCCCCCTTAGTTGAAGGGTTCTCCATGAGTCGGTATCCTTTCCAGTGGAGAATCGTCGTGGGAAATGGTAGACATTCATCTGAGTGAAGGGGTGCTGGAATAGCAAAATGGATACAAGACGACTTCAAGCTGATCGAAAACTCAGCCGGCTCACTGAGCCGGATCGACACATGGACGTCCGGCGTGTGGCGGTGGTGGGCACCTACTTGCCGCGTGAGTGCGGCATTGCAACGTTCACGACCGACCTGTGTGATGCGCTGGTCACCGAGTATAGGGGGTTGCAGTGCCTTGCACTGGCTGTGAACGACACCGAGACCGGGTACGAGTATCCGGCTCGCGTCCGCTATGAGCTGGCGGAGCAAGACCTCTCGTCCTACAAGCAGGCGGCCAGCTTCCTCGGGCTCGGCAACATCGATTTGGTCTGCCTCCAGCACGAGTTTGGCATCTTCGGCGGGGAAGCAGGTAGCCACGTTCTCGAGCTGCTGCGAGAACTGCGTATGCCGGTCGTCACGACGCTGCACACGGTTATGCAGGAGCCGCCGGCGCCCGAGTTTGGTGAGGTCTTTGCGGAGCTCGTGCAGCTTACCGATCGGATCGTCGTAACAAGCCGTCGCGCGGTGAATATTCTGCAAGACGTTCACAAGATTCCGCGAGAGAAGATCGACGTGATCCCGCACGGCATCCACGATGTGCCGTTTGTGGACCCCAGCTTCCACAAGGACAGATTCGAGGTCGAGGGCAAGTTTGTCATCCTCACATTCGGCCTGCTCGGTTCCAACAAGGGGCTCGAATATGTGATTCAGGCACTGCCGCCAATTGTCGAGCAGTACCCGAACGTCGTCTATATCATCCTTGGGGTGACGCACCCCTACTGGCGACGGGTCGAGGGCGAGTCCTACCGTGAATCGTTGCAGAAGCTGGCCCGCGACCTGGGCGTGGAGGACCACGTGATCTTCCACAACCGCTTCGTGGGCATCGACGAGCTGCTCGATTTCATCGGCGCGGCGGATATTTACGTCACGCCGTATCTGGAACCACAGCAGATTTCCTCTGGAACACTGGCCTACGCCCTCGGCGCCGGCAAGGCCATCGTGTCGACGCCTTACTGGTACGCCGAGGAGTTGCTGGCGGACGGTCGCGGTTGCATGGTGCCGTTCAAGGATGCACCCGCTGTCTCGCAGGCGGTTCTCGATCTACTCGATCACCCCACGAACATGCACGCGATGCGCAAGCGGGCATACATGCATGGTCGGGAGATGACCTGGGGCAAAGTGGCCCGCCAATACATGCGTTCGTTTGCCCGTGCGCGCGAAGAACGCACAAAACAGCCAAGGGCTGTGTTTCAGAGTTCGGCTTCGTTGTTTCGGCCGGTTGGGCTGCCAACGATCAAGCTCGATCACTTGCGGCGCTTGACGGACGACACCGGGATTGTGCGTCATGCCGTATTCACCGTTCCGAACCGCGATGACGGTTACACGACGGATGACAACGCCAGGGCACTCGTCCTGGCTGTGCTGTTGGAGGATATGGAGAAGGAGCCGCTCGTCGAAGCGGCACGCTTCCTGAGCGAGACCTACCTGGCGTTCCTCGGGCACGCTTTCAGCAAGGACACCGGTCGCTTTCGCAACCTCATGGCGTACGATCGCCGGTGGACGGAAAGCGTGGAGTCCGAGGATTCACACGGGCGGGCGCTGTGGGCGTTGGGCACGGTCGCCGGGCGGTCCGACAACATCTCGTTGCGCGGCGCGGCAGCGGGGTTGTTCAGCATGGCGCTGCCTGCGGCGGTGGACGCAACCTCCCCGCGCGGCTGGGCGTTCACGCTGATTGGAATCTACGAGTACATGCGGCGGTTCTACGGCGATCACACAGCCCGAACCATCCGGCAGACACTCGCGCATCGATTAATGGAGATGTACCGCCGCAACAGCTCGCCTGACTGGCCGTGGCTTGAGGACACCGTGGCTTATGCGAACGCCAAGCTGCCCCACGCTTTGATCCTAACCGGTCGCTGGATCGCATCAAGCGAGATGGTGGAGACGGGCTTGCGGGCCTTGGGTTGGCTGGCGGACCTCCAACAGGGCGAGGAAGGCTGCTTTTCCCCGATCGGAAGCCAAGGCTTTTACCCTCGCGGCGGGGAACGCTCGCGGTTTGACCAGCAGCCGGTCGAGGCCGCTGCAATGGTCTCGGCATGCCTGGAGGCTCATCGTCTTACTTCGGAGGACCGCTGGCGTGTGGAGGCGCGCCGAGCGTTTGACTGGTTCCTCGGCCAGAACGATGTCAAGCTGCCGATCTACGATGCATCCTCGGGAGGCTGTCGCGATGCACTGCATCCCGACCGCACCAGCGCAAACCAAGGCGCGGAAGCGACCATCGCCTTTCTTCTGTCCCTGGTTCAGATGCGCAAAACCGACCAGACGTTAAGCCACAGCGAGCAGTCGGTGAGGGAAGTGACTGAATAGGATCCAGCCTGCCCCGCCTCACGTAGTTCCTCTATATTTCCATCAGTGTAAGCTCGAGGGTCATTCTACCGATTTATATCCAAGAGCTGTGGAAAACGCCCGCAGAGAGCCCAAGAATATATCGGACGGCCCGCCATTGCCGACGTGCTTCGACGGACCGGTTATGGGATGAACGCCAGCGAGAGAACCGATGTACGAGACGAACTCGAACAAGTGGATGCGGGGGTTCTCGGGGATGAAGAACAGGAACCATGTGGAGCTGTTCCATCGCCACCCCGCCAACCCCATCTTGACGGCAGCGGACTGGCCCTATCCCATCAACACTGTCTTCAACCCCGGTGCCACCCTTCTGTCCGACGGTACGACACTGTTACTCTGCCGCGTTGAGGATCGTCGGGGGCACTCGCATCTAACGGCAGCCCGGTCCGAGAACGGGACCAGCGCGTGGGAGATCGATCCCCAGCCGACGCTGCTGCCTAATCCCGAGGAGTACCCCGAGGAACTCTGGGGAATCGAGGACCCACGGATCACGTACGTGCCCGAGCTAGGCAAGTACGCCATTGTCTACTGCGCATACTCTCGCGGCGGCCCGGGTGTGTCGTTGGCCTTAACCGAGGACTTCAAGACGTTCGAGCGCTACGGCGATATCCTTCCGCCTGAAGACAAAGATGCCGCCCTGCTGCCTCACCGGATCGGGGACAACTGGGCCATGATTCACCGTCCGGTCGGCCCCGTCGGGGCTCACATCTGGATCTCGTACTCGCCCGACCTGCGACATTGGGGCAGCCACAAGCTGATCCTTGAGGCCCATCGCGGCGGCTGGTGGGACGCGAACAAGATCGGCCTCTCCCCCCCGCCAATAGAAACGGAACAGGGCTGGCTGATGCTCTATCACGGCGTGCGAACGACGGCGGCGGGGGCGATCTACCGAATCGGGGCGGCCCTGTTCGACCTCAAGACGCCCGAGCGTTGCCTGCGTCGCGGCGCCTCCTGGATCTTCGGGCCCGAGGAGCATTATGAGCTGTTCGGCGATGTCGGCAACATCGTGTTCCCCGGCGGGTATACAATCGCTCCAGATGGTGATACGCTGAACCTCTACTACGGCGGGGCCGATAGCTGCATCGCGCTCGCCACGGCCAGCATTCGACAGGTACTGGAATGGTTGAAACAGAATTCACTCTGAGCCGGACGCAGCCTTCTTCGCTTGCCGTCACCAGATTGTCGGAGCAACTAGTTCCTGACAGCCGGCGCGTGATTACCCGTCTGTTCTTGCCCGGCGGCGAAGACCGCATCCGTTCGGTCCTCGACCGCGTGCTTCACCTGAGCGCTGAGGAAGTCGAGACCCTGCTAGCGCGGATCGTACTGGACTTCGGAGCGCGGCACCGGAACATCGGCGCAAAATTCAACGAACACTTCCTCGCCGTGTCCAAGTATCTGGACGAGGCACACGAGATATCGGATGATCGCCGGCGGCTGATCGGAGCGTACTTCACGATGGAGTACGCGATTGAGGCGGCGGCTCTTTTCAACCCATCGATCGTGCCGCACCCGGATCAGGGCGGCGTGCCTGCGGGCGCGCTGCGCTTCATCATGAGCCTGCGCGCCACCGGCGAAGGGCACGTTTCCTCGGTCGCCTTCCGCACCGGCGTCCTGTGCGCCGATGGTGGGATCACGTTCGACACGGTCAGCCCGTTCGTTGAACCCGCCAGGAAAGTTAAAGACCGCCTCTACCACAAGCACACCTTCTTTCTGAAACTGATCGAGATGGGCGCGTACAACGACATTGTCGGGGCGGTGCTGAGCCGACTCGGCGACGAGTTTGTCTACGACGACCTCACCCGCGCGATCGACGAAACCGGCTGCTCGGGATTCGATCCGGAACTGCTCCGGCAGACGACCGGTGACATCCGCTGGTTGGCCCGCTCCAACTATCATCTGACCTTTCCAGCCAGCCGTGAGGTGTCTGAGGTCGTGATCTTTCCGGTGACCGAGAACGAGAGCCGTGGCATCGAAGACGCCCGTTTCGTCCGCTTCACCGATGACGACGGGGCCGTGATGTACTATGGCACGTACACGGCCTACAACGGTTTCCGAATTCTGCCGCAACTGCTGGAAACGGCAGACTTCATCAACTTCAGGATCACCACGCTGAATGGCAGGTTTGCGCAGAACAAAGGAATCGCGCTGTTTCCGCGCAAGGTCAACGGCTGGTACATGATGATTTCGCGCGTCGACGGTGAGAACCTGTACATCATGTCGTCGGATAACATTCGTTTTTGGAACAGCGCGGAGCGGCTCCGGACGCCCCAATACCCGTGGGAGTTCATGCAGATCGGCAATTGCGGTTCTCCCCTGGAGACGGAGGAGGGCTGGCTACTGCTGACGCACGGTGTGGGGCCGATGCGGCAGTACTGCATCGGCGCGATCCTGCTGGATCTTCAGGACCCCTCGCGCGTCATCGGCCAATTACCAGAGCCGCTACTGGTCCCCAACGAGAAGGAACGCGAGGGCTACGTGCCAAACGTGGTCTACTCCTGCGGCGCGCTGATTCACAACGGCGTGCTGATCATGCCCTATGCGATGTCCGACTCTGCGACCAGCGTTGCCACCGTTCCAGTCCACGAACTGCTCGACTGCATGTTGCCCCCGTAGCGTCTCGCACATGTAGCTCGCGGCTGTTGCCAGCGAAGAGCAAGTAGCCGCAAACCCCGGCGGGTGGCGGGTGGCATGGCCCACGCTTGCGTGGCCATGAATGAGGCGAGGGGCTTAACGAGGAGTTCAACCGTGCAAACGCCGGGGATCGTCGGGAATGGATTCCGTAGCTTCGTAGGTTGGGTCCGCAGACCCGACATTTGGGATTCCCAACGGCGCCGCTGGGGGATGTCGAGTCTGCGGACCCGACCTACGGAGACTGCACGAAGGGAAAACATGGCCACGCAAGCGTGGGCCATGCCACCCGCCACCCGCCATAAGTCCTTCATTTACAGTAGGTTACAAGATCGCGCTCGGCGAGTTGCGCCCTATACGTTTTGACTCTTGCGGTTTGGGCTGCGTTCATCTATACTCATTATGGTTACACTGGTTCCGTTGCAAGCGCGAGGGATTGACGTGCTCGTCAGGCAGATCGGGGAAGTTGAGAGAGACGTCTTCGGGCGGCTCTCTTTTTTGTTTCGGAGCCTAGGGAGGAGGTGGTAGCGAATTCACGGATTGCGACGGGTCTCGTCTGCGCGGAGCGAACGGGATGAATCCCACCGAGTCGGATAGATAACTTTTCAGCAAAGGAGACAGTTGCCATGAAGTGTGTCTGGACACAAACGCGTACGGTTGTATTGGTTGCCGTTTTGGGTTTCGTGTATTGCGGTGCAGGGCAGGCGAATGCCTATACGATCACCGAGGAAAGGCTGAGCACGGGCGGCGAGATCGTCGTGGGCGGTTTTGACCCGGCGATGGGCGAGGTGTCGGCGGTCGAAGTGGTGCTCGAGGTCTGGGGAGGGTATGTAAATTATTCCTACAACGAGAATCTTTCGACCCCGTCCTACCATACCCAGCGCCGTGATCTGCAAACGGGACCGTTTTTGGTGCAACGGTCGAGCGCATATTCCACCTATACTGCACCCCACCACCATCACAATACGTGGGCGCCGGGAAATCCATTGCCCCCTGTCGGTGACTATTCCGAAACAGGTTACGGGTACGAGTCGTTTATGATCGAGTACGGAACGGAGTTGGTGCTCACATTCACGGATCCTTCCGACTTCTCCCAGTGGATCAACGGTACGGACACAAGCTATCCCTTCTCCTACCCGAGCGAATGGCACTCGTTCGAGGGTTATCCCGGGGACCATTGGCATCATACCTCAGGGACGGTTTACTTTAACTCCTATACGACCTACACCTTCGTCCCCGAACCGGCGACGATGGGGCTCCTGGCCCTCGGCGGTCTGGGGCTGGTTGGTCGCAGACGACGGTAGTGGATTCACCGGTCACGGCGGGTGGCATGGTCCACGCTTGCGTGGCCATGAATGAG
>JAGLWJ010000228.1 GCA_023133475.1 Phycisphaerae bacterium
GGGCCTAGCGCAAGCCTGCCGCCACGAAACTCCCACGAGTTTACTGGTGGTGCTAAAAGCTGATAGCTCCCCCCCGTTTACTTTTCCCGCATATTCTTTGGCGGGGTTCCGGTTCGAGCCACCATCTGATATGAGAGGTCCAACAAGTGGGCTCGCATTACCAGGAGGGCGGCATCGAGTTGCGGATCGATGTCCGGGCGGTCGTTGCGGTTGACCGCCTGCTCCTCTTCGTCGATTTCGTCCTTCTCGGAATCGCCTTGGGCGTCATCGTCGCTTTTGGTGGGCTGATGATCGGTGGGCGTTTCTTCCGCGGGGGCGGTCGTTTTGGCGTCTTTGGACTCGGCAGCTTTCTCTTTGGCCCGCTGAACCTCGGCCTTGATGTCCGCCTCCTCGTCGGCGATCATCTTCTGAGCCAGGTCATCAGCCTGGGTCCCAATGATATCGCGTTTGCGGAAGCCCTGGGCAATCTTGGCCACCTCCTTGGATACCAGAGAGATAGAAATGTTCGGTTCCACACCCCATTTCTCGGAATCCTCATCGCGGTGCAGGCACTCCCCGTTGGGCAGGTAATAACGGGCGGTGGTCAGCTTCAGATGAGCATTGGTCCCCGCCAACTGGATAAGGTTCTGAACGCTGAACTTGCCGAAAGTTCGTTCGCCCACAATTATCCCACGCCCATGGTCCTTGATCGCGCCGGCGACAATCTCCGAGGCGGACGCGCTCGAATCGTTCACCAGCACCACCAGCGGGAGGTCCCGGTAAGGACCTCGTCTGCGGGCAGCGATAGGCCACTCCCTGCTATGCAACCCCCGCGTGCTGACGATCTTCTCGTTCTTCTCCAGGAACAACTCCGAAAACTGCACAGCCGAGCGCAACAGCCCCCCCGGATCAAATCGCAGGTCCAGAACCAAACCACGCAAACCTCGCTGGGCCAGTTGATCCAACGTCTTCTTGAAGTCCTCAACCGTGTTGTCCTGAAAGTTGGTCACCCGAACATATGCGATACCCTGCTCGGGGTCGAGCATGTACTGCCACTTCTGGTCATTCACCGGGTCGCGGGCAAAGCCCTTGATCGAATTGATCTTGATATTGTCGCGCTTGAGGGTGAATTCCAATTCTTCCGGCTCTGATTCCCGCCGGATGCCCAGCGTCACCGAGGTGCCGAGAGGCCCGGTAATCGTTTCCACCACCTTGCTCAACGACAACCCCAGAATAGACTCCCCGTTCACCTTGGTGATAATGTCCCGGGCCTGAATACCCGCGTCGTAAGCCGGGGAATCCTCGATTGGCGAGACCACCATCACCTCGTAATCCTTAAGCTCGGGGTTATACTTCCGCCGAATCGAGATGCCCACACCCTTGAAATCACCCCGGGTATGCTTCTCGAACTCCGGCATCTGCTTAGGCCAGATCATGTTGGTGAACTCGTCCAACTGCTCCAGGCAACCCTCCATATACTCGTTGATAATCAACTCTTTGGGGAGCTGAATCGTCTGGCGGTTGATCCGCAGTGCATTGCGGAATTGTGCCCGAGCCACTTTGAAGTCCACCTTGTCCAGATTGCGCACTTTCGCCAGATTTGCACGAATGCGAGCCTCGAAGGCACCTCGCTCGAGATCGTCCTGCAACACCTCGAACACTTCTCGGATGGTGGCAGACTCGGTCAGCAGCAGCATCTGCTCCAGCCCCGTCTCGGTGACCTTCCGCCAGTCCACAACCTCCACGTAATTATGGTTGATTTCGCGGAAGGCCTCCTCCACCATTTTCTGCTCGATACCGACCAGGCGATCCTCCCAATCGTTGTCCTCGTCATAGACGGCATCCAGACGCGCATGAGTGCGACATTCGCGTTGCAGCCTGCGGATACTTGGATCACGCTCGAGAATCCAACCAATCTGGGAGTAGATCGACAGGGCATCAAGCCACTCCTTGCCCGCCCGCAGCTCTGCCGCCTTCTTCATCCCATCGTCAATCATTTTCCTGACCCAGGGCTCTTTGCGGAAGGCTTCCTTGCTGACGGCGTTGTTCAAAGCCCGCATGGTGTATTCCAAGGCCTTGGGGAGATCATCCTTGCCGTGGTATTTTTTGGCCAACTCGACATACTTTTCGTAGTCCGCAAGCGTCATCTCCGCCCGCATCTGCACCTGCTCGTTCCATTTGTCGAGCCACTTGGCCAACTCGCCCACCGCCGCATTCGAGTCGTGCAGCTTGTTCAGGCTGGTGGCGGCGTCTTCAAAGCGCCCCTGCCGGATCAGCCCGATGCTTTCCTGCCAGGCTCTCTCGGCAGTCGGCCCGGCGGGGTGCACCTCACCCGGCGTCCCGTAAGACGGGCTACCTGCCCACACTAAGAGCGAAAGCCCTGCCAACAGGGCAACACTTACCAGCCGGTTTCCACGTGCCAGGTTAAAACTCATCTACAACCCTCCAGGCCAATTCGGAATCCATGGGAAGATCTCCATAAGATTGTACGAATCGTTCACTCACAGGTCCAATGCTCCACAACCGCGAACTCCCTGCCCCTCACTAAGGTCGGCCATGTTCGTCGGCTCGTTTACGCTTACGGTATGGAAATCCGCTTCTGTTTTTCATGCCGTCCTATTATACGTTTCCCGATGTGGGTCGGTAACTCTGCTCTGAGTCGGTTTGCTCCCCAAAGGCTCATTCTGACAGCTCTTTACATGGTCACCAGGTGTAGGGCGGGTTTCACCCGCCATCGGCAAGAAAGGCGGGTGGAACCCGCCCTACAGTTGCACGATGGCACGGCATGGCGTATAGGATTAGCAAAACGCAGGCCCGATATGGGAACAGATGACCATGGATCAGCCGCCGGAGCATTGTGAGGTCGAGATTCGTGTTCGCTATGCCGAATGCGATGCAATGGGGTATCTGCACCATGCCAAGTACTTCGAGCACTTCGAGATAGCCCGCACCGAGCTACTCCGCCAAAGCGGATACCGTTATCGAGACCTGGAGAAAGAAGGGATTTTCTTCGTGGTGGCCAAGCTCGAGTGCCGCTTCAAGCATCCCATCCGCTACGACGACGTGGTGGTTGTGCGCGTCGAGGTTACTCGGACGACCCGCGCCCGCATCGAGCACCGTTATGAAGTTCTTCTCGACGGGCTCGTCTGCTGCGAAGCCGCCTCCACACTGGCGTGCGTGGGCCGCGACAGCCGTCCGATTTTGATACCCGAGCGGCTTTGGCCGCCCCAGTTCCGCGACCATCCCCCGGCTGCGGATGCAACGGCAAAGCCGATTGGGAGAACCGATGCCTGATCCCCCCCACAAGACCTCAGAGGTGGTCGGCGTGGGCCGCGAAACCTTGCCCCGCCATATCGCCATAATCATGGACGGCAACGGACGCTGGGCGAAGCAACGGGAGCTGCCACGCATCTGCGGGCACGAACAGGGAGCCAAGGCCGTTCGACGGGTGGTCACCGAGTGTGCCAGCCTGGGGCTCGAGGCATTAACGCTCTACAGCTTCAGTTCGGAAAACTGGCGGAGGCCTAAGGAGGAGATCGACTTCCTGATGGAGCTTTACGGGCGCTACCTGATTGCCGAGCGTCCGGAAATTGTGGACAACAACATCCGGCTGATCCACGTGGGGCAACGTGCCGGTCTGCCCGAATCCGTGCTGCGGGAAATGGACCTCACCATTTCCGCGAGCCGGGGCAACACCGGTTTGCGTTTGTGCCTGGCATTGAACTACGGCTCTCGCCTGGAAATCGTGGACGCGGTTCGCAAAATCGCCGCTGATGTGAAGGAGGGGCGGCTTAAGGTGGGTGATATAGACGAAAACGTTATCTCCGCTTCGCTCTACACCAACGGCCTGCCCGATCCCGACTTACTGATTCGCACCGCTTCGCAGCGTCGCATCAGCAATTTTCTGCTGTGGCAGATCAGCTATGCCGAATTGCACGTGTGCGACGTGCTTTGGCCTGACTTCGACGTGGAGCATTTGCACGAAGCCATCCGGGACTACGCACAACGCGAACGCCGCTACGGCGGGCGACCCAATCAGGGCAATCGCATCTAATTCACCGCGAAGCACGCAGAAAATGGAAAATGGAAAATTGGGGGATGGGAGACATCGTCGTTGTATGCACATGCGGGTTAGCGGCGACAAGTCTGCGGCGTTTAGCGGCTCCCCAACGGGGAGCGCGACGAATCGAGAATGGGAAAAGATGCGAATTATCGTTGCAAGATGTGCACACTCACTTCATTTTCAATTTTCAATTTTCAATTTTCAATTTTGCTTTTATAGGAAGTCGATCATCTCATCCACTTCGTCGGGCAGGCGGGAGAGAAACGCCCTAAAATCTTCCTGGGTGGGCAACGCCAGGTCTTGCACGACCCGGCTTGAAAGCAAGTCATACGACGTCCACGGGGCATAGCCAAGCAACGCACAGATCATGCCCGTCAATTGCAACAACAACCGCTCGGTACGCAGTGGGTCGTCTTCTTGCGGATGGCAATGGTGGTCGGAGATGAAGGCTCGAAGATTGGAGGGCAAAGACCAGGCGATGGCAATTAGCTCTCCAAACTCCTGGTGGCACTCGAAACACAGGTACTCGAACGTGTCGATGTCGATCTGGTATCCCAGATGTCGTTGCTGTTTGCGTGCCTCTCGCAGGACAACCACATTCCCGATGTCGTGCAGCAAGCCGATCGAAAAGGCTTCCTCGGCGTCCACCGTGGTAAAGGCGGACAGGCCACGCATGATCGTCGCGGCTGCCAGCGAGCGCTGCCGGATGAGCTTCGCCAAAGCCTGGTCACCCCCCTTCCCACCGTCGGTGATCGCCCGCAGGGACAGATTCAGCATCAAAGTGCGTAGAGCGTTGGCCCCCAGGCGATTGATGGCCGGCTTGAGCGCGACGATCTTGGCTGATCCGCGGTACAGCGGGGAATTGGCCATGCGGATCACCGCCGCGGCGATGACCTGGTCTTCCGCAATGTCGCCAGCCAGACGCCCGAAGTCGCACATGGGGTCCTGAAGGTGTCGCAGCACCTGCTCGGGCACGCGAGGCATGGCGGGCAGATCGAGGTCGTGCCCGTCGAAGTGCGAGACCAGCGCGTTTTCCAATGCCCGGGTTTCGGTGGACAGCTCGGGGCGAAGGATCGCCTGCGGCTCGGTCACCGTTGCATCCTCCGGCGCCCACCACGGAGGTTCCTGGCTTTGCTGTTGCTCAGCCGACTCCTCCGGCGAGCCGGGCGGTTCCAGAGTGGAGACCGCCGCGCCGGCTTCGGGCGATTCATGGGCAGGGAGTTTAGCTTCAGTCGCCGTGGTGTTATCGCTGGTTTTGCTGCGACCACCGACAATCCAGTTCCAAAGCCCCACAAGCACGTCTCCACAAGTTAACCTGCAAGCCGGGTACAGACGCCTCACACCCCGTTATCGGCGTCTGCCCACGTGCCAACCACCTGTGCTATCGACTAGAAACACCTTTTTTCTGAGAGCGTTGTGTGCATGCGTGAGTGTTTGGTGGGTTCCGCCTCGCTGCGCGAGACTCCACCCATCCTACATGTGCAACCGGGCAAGCCAGTTCCCCAGCGGGTCCGCCGCCCCGTAAAAAAACGGGTGCACCCACGGCAAAGCGATCAAACACGCGATGTTGAACCCGACGGTGAAGTCGTAAGGAATTGTTCCACGAGGATAGCGCCAAGGGCGAAGCCGGTTCACCCATCGGTGGCCGGGGATCATCGGCGGCGGCTTGCATCCAGCTTCCCGTGCCAGAATCGCCGCCCGGGCATAGCGGAACCGCAGCAAGAAGGTGAAAAAAGACGAAATCGCCTGCTGCCACAGCAAAACCGGCAGGTGGCAGGACAGGCCGGCGAAAACCACGGCGGCACATCGTTCGCCACGCTGCCAGAAGCCCACGGCGCAGCTCTCGATGTAGTCCTCAGCCCGAGCTTTGACGTAGCTGATCAGTAGCCCGTTGCACATAGCTATAACGGCGAGCGTCACATATGTAATGTTTCCCACTGCTGCAAAGTGGATGGTGATCCCCAGGTAGATGGCGATGTCGCTAAGGCGATCCGTGATCGAGTCGAGCACTCCCCCAAACCGGCTGCCCCGACCGCCCTGCCGAGCCACCGCCCCATCGAGTATGTCGCAGGCTCCGGCGAGGATCAGGCACGCCGCCGCCCACAGCGGCCAATAGCTCTGCGACAACCCCGCAACCGGGGACTCCAACGGCGAGTGATGCGCGGCACCCATCACAAAACACACCGCCGCACCGCAGTTGGCAAAGAAACCGGCGATGGTCAACTGGTTGGGGGTCACCCCCAGGCGAACAAGCCCACCAGCCAGCGCGTTTCGTGCAGTCATAAACCCCCCACCGATCGACCTGCTCGAGCCGGCGGGCATGCCCGATTCGTGGAGTTGGCAAAAATCCTTGCTCGCAGAGTCCTTAGTCTTCATCCGCAGTCGTTCAACTCCTCCAGCCAGCCACCCTACGTCTACCCCCCTTTTCATGGTTTCCAGGTGCCGCCGAAGACGGCATAAGCGGGCATCTTATCCTGCCGGTGCACTCAGGTCGAATTCGCCCCATTCACAACAACTGACACTCATCCACACAAACGCCGGGGTTTTTCGCGGTTCCGGTGGAATCATTAGTGGATTATCAGCAATCCGGACGTGGCAGGCGTCGATAGTACACTTATGTCATAGGCGTTCTCGTGCGCCGTCGGTGATTGAGTGCGCTGCCGGGAGACGGTGTATTTAGCGAGTCAGTACAACAGCCTTGAGGCATCCATGTGTCCCGAATGCGGCAATAAAGAGTCCGTGCTTCAGTCGGTGCTTTCCGACAAGTGGGAGTGCTGCCCCGAGCTTGGCGGTTGCGGGGCGGTTTTTGATACGCCGGTGATGGGCGTGGTTGCCCAACAGGGCAAGGTGGAAGACGCCGTTCGGGCCATGGCCGAAGCGATCCGCAGGTTCGAGCACGAGGATTGCCCGCTGGGGCAACCGTCTTTGCTCGAGATGGAATGTCGTACCGCCAAGTTGCTCGATATTATCAAGAACGAGATTGGCCGCTTGACCATGCTGATGAGCGGCAGCGCGTGACGACCCGGGATGTAAATAAGTCTTGCTACTTGGCCCATTCGCGCGGGTGCCCATCCCGTTCCGGTCGGGTGGCCCACCGCTAAAGCGATGGGCCACCCGTCGTCACCACGTGACGGCGTCGGGAAGCACGATACAATGCTTTCGCTATGGACGAGACCGCTTTTGTACTCATTGCCGCAAGTGCGCCCCAAGCAGGCCAAGCCGTTACTGACCGCCTCAAACGTGCGGGACATGCCTGTCATCTGGTGGATTCGACTCCCGAAGCACTCGAAAGCATTCGCCGGCACCCTCCAGACGTGGTGGTTACTGAGTACCCCAACGGCAAGAATCTGGACGGCTGCAAGGTGCTGCACACTACCCGGCATGAGTCCCCCGATACCGAGGTCATCCTGCTTGTCGAGCCGTCCGAGGAGGACAGTGCCCGCAAAGCCACTGCCGGGGAGCCCCTGCGGGCTTTTGATTACGTGGTCAAGCCGGTGGACCCCGAGATGGTTGCCCGGAAGGTGGCCCAGGCTGCCGAAAAAGCCATCGCCGCACGGCAGAGGCGGATGCTCAAGGAAGGCAGTGCCCAGGCCTACAACTTCGAGGGGCTGATCGGGCAAAGTGCCCCACTGGCCAAGGAGATCAAGCGGGTCAGGAAAGTTGCTCGGAGCAAGAGCACGGTGCTGATCCTCGGCGAAACCGGGACCGGCAAAGAACTGGTCGCCGCCGCCATCCACAAAAACTCCCCGCGTGCCGGAAAGCCCTTCCAGGTGATGAACTGCGCGGGCTTGACCGAAACTCTGCTGGAAAGCGAGTTGTTTGGGCATGTAAAGGGTGCCTTCACCGGAGCCATCGCAGACAAAAAAGGCATCCTCCAAGCCGCCGATGGCGGCACGCTCTTCCTCGACGAAATCGGCGACATGCCGCTCACCATGCAAGCCAAGCTGCTCCGCACGCTGGAATCCGGCGAGGTCCAGCCGGTCGGAGCCTACAACACCCATCACGTCGATGTCAGATTTGTGGCTGCCACTCACCGCAACCTGGCTCAGGCTGTCGAGCAAGGCCGATTCCGCGAGGACCTGCTCTATCGCTTGCACGCCCAGGGGGCGATACGCATTCCACCATTGCGCGAGCGGCGTGAAGACATCCCATTGCTGGTCCACCACTTCATCGAGAAAGCCACAAGCGAAAACAACCTGGAGGTCGAGGGGATTAGCCCGGAAGCCCTGCGCAAGCTGACCAACTACTCTTGGCCTGGGAACGTGCGCGAGTTGCGTAATGTTGTCGAGGGGATGGTGATCGAGGCGGAGCAACCCATGCTCAGCCTGGAGGACTTGCCTGAGGGGCTCAAATCCACCACTGATATAGTTCCGGTGAGCGCCCCGAGTTTCGCCGGGTTGAGTATGGCAGAGGTCGAGCGGTTGCACATCATCAATACGTTGCGTCTGACCGACGGCAACCGTGAAAAGGCTGCCCGCATCCTTAAAATCAGCCCGCGAACCTTGTACCGCAAGCTCCGCGAATACGGTTTGAACTAGCCCACGGCGGGTGGAACCCGCCCTACAACGATGATGCGCCGTTTTCCCCGTTTTTCACGCTCCATATTTTCACGCTTCCTTCTACGCGCTCCCCTTCGGGTCGCCGCTAAACCTGGATTATTCATGAACGCAGAGACGCAGA
>JAGLWJ010000229.1 GCA_023133475.1 Phycisphaerae bacterium
CTGCTACGCAGGCATCCGGAACGGGGTGGGGCACCCGCGCTTTAGCGGTGGGGGACGCGAATACGTGGGTGCCCCACCCCGTTTCGTCGGTCCGGAGGACCGGCGAACGGGGTGGGGGACGGATGGCCGCTCCCTTACGGTCGCGGTACTGATTGGTTCGAGTTGTAGGGCGGGTTCCACCCGCCTTCGTGGCATGGGATGGCGGGTGGAACCCGCCCTACTTCAATTCCCCATTCCTCTCGGCGGTTTTTTTGCCGACTCGAAGCGAACCCCACTTTCGCCGCGGGTCACCTGGCCGACGATGATGGGCGATTCGCCGGCGGCTGCCAACTCTTTTGCGACACCGGCGACGAACCGCGGCTTGACCGCCAGGACGAACCCGATGCCCATGTTAAAGACTCGAAACATCTCGCGGCGGCTGATGCCCAGCTTTTGAATGAATGGGAAGATTTCCGGCGGCTGCCAACTCCCGGTATCCAGCCGTGCGGAACACCCCGGGGGCAACATGCGCGCGATGTTCCGGGACAAACCACCGCCGGTGATGTGGGCCATGGCGGTGATCGGCGGCCTCAGCCGATACCTGCTCAACGCCCGCAGAACGGGGGCTACATAAATGCGCGTCGGGCGGAGCACCGCGTCAGCCAGGGTCTCGCCCAGTTCCTCATAGTGGTGGTGGAGCTTGAGACGATGCTCGGTAATGAGCCTGCGAACCAGCGTATAGCCGTTGGAATGGATGCCGTTGGACGGTAGCCCGATCAGGATGTCACCTGGTGTGGTGCGGGTTCCGTCGATGATGCGGTTGGCTTGAACCACCCCGACAGCGAAGCCGGCCAGGTCCAGGTGCCCTTTCCGGTACATATCGGGCATCTGAGCGGTCTCACCGCCGAGCAGGGTGCAGCAGGCCTGGCGGCAGCCATCAGCCATACCCTCGGCAATCTCCAGCAACCCGCGGGTGTCTATCTCGTGCACCGCGAGGTAGTCGAGGAAGAACAGCGGTTTTGCCCCACAGGTCACCAGATCGTTGACGTTCACTGCGACCAGGTCGATCCCCAGCCCGCCAAGCCGCCGGGCTTTGCCGGCCAGAAGCACTTTGGTGCCCACCCCGTCGGCACTACCAGCCAGCACCGGCCCCAAAGAGTCGGGCGGTATCGAGGATTCGTGGAAGTCGAGCCGGAATAACCCCGCAAAGGAACCCTCGCGGTTGCACACGCGGCTGCGGTCCGTGCGATTCATCACCGATTGAGCCAGGGTCGCCCAGCGGGCTCCGGTCTCCTGGTTCACCCCGGCGTTTTTGTAGGTTGTGGTTTTGGCCATGGTGCCCCTGGTGGGTTATGTGGGTGTTGCCCGTGCCGGTTGCCCCCCGCCGTATCGAGACGCTTGCATTGCCTTGCATGGTTGTCCAGCGGGGCAGTGACCTTCACCGGATAGTCGGCGGTGAAACACGCGGTGCAGTATTGATTCCGGCCCATGCTCATGCAACCGAGCATGCCGTCCAAAGACAGGTAGCACAGCGAATCCACTTCGAGGAAGCGGCGGACCTGCTCCACGTCGCGATCGCCGGCCACCAACTCTGAAGGATCGGGGAAGTCGATACCGAAGTAGCACGGATACTGCACCGGCGGGCTGGCCACCCGTAGGTGGATTTCCTTTGCCCCGGCTTTGCGTAGTGCGTTCATCTTCCCCCGGGTGGTGGTTCCGCGCACCACCGAGTCCTCCACGACGATGATCCGCTTGCCGCGCACTGCTTCCTTGATAACGTTGAGCTTCATCTTGACCATCAGGTCGCGGCGATCCTGGGTGGGCAGGATGAAGGATCGCCCGACAAAGTGTTTTGTGGTGAACACCCGATCGAGGGGGATTCCGCTCGTTCGGCTGTAGCCCAGTGCGGCACAGCGGGCACAGTTGGGGACCGGGGCGACCAGGTCGGCGTCAGCCGGTGCCTCCTCTGCCAGGCGGCGCCCCAGGGCTACACGCACCGCGTGGACGTTATCGCCGAAAACGTCACTCGAGGGGTCCGCGAAGTAAATCTGCTCGAAGATACAGGCGGCTCCGCGCTTGCGGGCCGGCGGGCCAAACCGTTCACTGCGGATTCCACCGGTGGTGATAGTCACAATCTCGCCCGGTTCGACATCGCGAACGTATTCGGCATCCACGATGTCCAACGCGCAGGTCTCCGAAGCCACCACCATAGCTCCGCCGGCCAACCGCCCCAGACTCAACGGCCTGAAACCCAGCGGATCACGAACAGCCACCACGCAATCGCGGAACAACATCAGCAGTGCATAAGCCCCCTCCAGGTGATTCAGCACCTGCGGTAGCGAGTGGTGGATGTCATCGAATCCCGCGTCGGGCAGGAGGTGGGCGATCACTTCTGTATCACTTCCGCTTCTAAACACGTGCCCTTGGCTCTCGAACCGGCGGCGCAACTCCGCGGCATTGGTGAGGTTGCCGTTGTGGGCAATAGCCAGCGGGCCGTCGCCGCACTCGAACAGGAACGGTTGAGCGTTGGATCGGCAGGACAACCCCGCAGTCGAGTAGCGAACGTGCCCGACGGCTGTGGGGTTGCACAGCCCGCGTAGAGTTTGGGCATCGAACGCCTGAGCCACCAGCCCCAGCCCCACGTGTCGCAGAATCCGTTGCCCATCCGTGGTGCAGATACCCGCGGATTCCTGCCCGCGGTGCTGTTGGGCATAGAGCCCCAAGTGGGTGAGTTCGGCGGCAGCGGGGTGCCCCACGATGCCAAACAGCCCACAACAATGTTCGATAGCACGCCGCTTCACGAATGGACCAACACCGATCAGAGGGCCAGGGATTCACACCTGCCACGGCAAGAAGTTATCCTCCATGGCGTAGGGAGCGTAGCGGTCAAAAACCCCGCCGTCAATTGTCGTCACCACCGGTATGAGGGAGAATTGAGAATAAGGATGGAAGGGTAAGGGGGTGACCGTGCGATAGTGTTTAGCGGCGACCCGCAGGGGAGCATGGCGAAAATGGAAAATGCCGACTGGGCGGCGTTTTCTTGATTCGTAAACAGTCTGTAGTCTGTAGGTCGGGTCCGCAGACCCGACGTTCGGGATTCCCAACGGCACCGCCGGGGGATGTCGGGTCTGCGGATCCGACCTACAGATACTAGCCCAGATATTTCACTGCGGAGTGCGAAAAAAACCTGACATTTTTTCTGGCCCGACTGTAATTTTATGGTGTGCCGCCAAAACATTGCAAGCTCCGTGCTCGTACTCCAGCAATGTCCTCAAGCGCCCGAAGATATGAAGTGAGATGCACTCCAAGAACGAGGACAAGCAAGAAGCCTGCCGCCAGGGAAGACCACAAGATAATGAGGGTTCTCCTCGGACCTTTGGCCTTCCACCACGCCCAAATGATGACAATTGCAGCCAGAACAACACCTGCAACAATTAGGACTAAGTCCAACGTCATCCAGAAACGATCCTTCGCCCGGCTACCTAGACTCTCCAGTACGAAAGCCCATGCGATGTAGAAGCCGACTCCCATCCAGCCCAATAGGAGAGGAGTAAGGTGAAGTGCTAACTTTGGTTTGGGTTGACGGAAGGTATCGGGATCGTCAGGATCGAAGGGGCGCCCACACTCGGGGCAACGTTCCTCCGACAATCCATCCAGCACGTATGAACACTCCAGGCAGTGCTTGGTTGGCTCCCACTCACTCGTTCCCGATTCGGTCATGCATATCTCCTCATATAGTGCAAGGTGTCAGGATGATTTTCTTGAGAACACGAAAAATCATCCCGACACCTTTCCTGACTATCGAGTGTTTGTACCTATTGATAAGGGAACTCCACGAGCCCGTTGGCACGTCTAATTCCAGAATCCTTCTCTATAATCTCTACAAGTTCATTACAGGCATATACTCTACCGTCCAACATCAAGACATTGAACCTGCATTCGGGCGCCCCAGGCGGCGGATCGTAGCTCTCAATCATTATAATTAAGTCCGCGGGCAGACTGGTCGTCGGTACAGGCCTATACTGGCGAATTACTCGAACACCTCTCTCCGGTTCCATGAAATCCGCATCGGCCACAGACAGCAATCCAAAGTCATTCAATTCTTGTAAACTTTGTGGGAGTTTGGAGTCATGTTTAAGAGCATACACAAGTATTCTTTTGCCGATTGCCATCAGTTCCTCTTGTCTTTCTGATGCCCAACGACTTAGATTCGCCTGGGCGAGGAAACTAGCATAACAACTGAGAAACCAATAAACCGCACTCCCAAGGAGAACTAAGACTGCAATTAAGTATCTCCTTTTCCAGAATACTGCAACCATGTCGTTACACTTTCATATGCTACCTTGTGGCGGCGGCGGGTGGCATGGTCAAGGGC
>JAGLWJ010000023.1 GCA_023133475.1 Phycisphaerae bacterium
GCTACACCCACCCTACGGGGGATTCACGGTATAACCGCTCATGAATGCCGACAATTCAAGTCAACCCGACTCGTCCGCGAAGCGCGAGCGAGAACTCATCGAGGCTGCCCGGTGTCAGGCAGCGGCGGGGAGCGACCGGCGTGGGAGCCCCTTTGCTCTCCCTCCGCCTGGTGCGTTGCCCGGATACGACTTCATTCGCCAGATTTGCCGCGGCGGCATGGGGATCGTCTATGAGGCGCAGCAGGAATCGACCGGACGGCGCGTGGCGGTCAAATTCATGCTCGAGCAATCGAGACAGCCCGAAGCCGCCCGGCGACGCTTCGAACGTGAAGTCGACTTGGTCGCCCGATTGCAGCATCCGGGCATCGTCTCGGTGATCGATTCCGGTGTTCACCACGGACAGTACTACTACGTGATGGAATACGTGGACGGCCAGCCGCTCGATGAGACCCTACCGCCGGGTGAGTGCAACGTTCGCCAGGTACTGAGCCTGATCGGAAAGATCTGCACAGCCGTGGACTATGCCCACCAGCATGGCGTGCTGCACCGCGATCTTAAGCCGTCCAACATCCTGATCGACGATCGGGGTGAACCGCGGTTGCTGGACTTTGGGCTGGCAAAGGCCTTCGATCCCGACTCCCGCGGCGGGCTGGAGCAGACGCTATCAAAGCCGGGGCAACTGCTGGGCACGTTGGGGTACATGTCTCCCGAACAGTCGCGCGGTCAGTTCGAGGTGATGAGCGTCCGTAGCGACGTCTATTCGATCGGTGCGATGGCTTACGAGCTGATCACGGGTGTGCTGCCCTGTGAGATTGACGGGGCTCTGGGCGACGTGTTGGAGCGAATCGCAACCAGCGATCCGCCGCGACCCTCGACGTTGCGCGAAAAGCTCGATGCCGACGTGGACGCCATCCTGCTCAAAACCCTGGAGAAATCGCCGGAGGATCGCTACCCGACCGCGGCGGCGTTGGCTGACGACATCCGCCGCTTCCTCGCCGACCAGACCATCGTGGCACGGCGGGCCGGCGTGGCCACCCGAACGGTTCATTGGGTCCGGCGGAACCGGGCGGTGGCGACCGTTATCGGCGTTGGAATCCCTCTGATCATCGTGCTCACTACGGTGTATCTCTTCAGCCTTGCCGCTCAACGGGACACCGCTCGGGCTGAGGCGGAAAAGGCCCAACAGACACTGGGCTACCTCGAAAACATGTTGGCCACCTTCGACCCGAACACTGCCGGTGGGGTGGACGTGGCAATCCTACGCCACCGGCTCCGCGAATGGACCCGAGGGCTGGGCGAACTCGATTCTCAGCCCGAGATCGCCGCAGCCGTTCGTCATCGCATCGGCACGAACTGTCTGCGGCTGGGCCTCTACGACGAGGCTGAGGAACTCCTTCGCACCGCTTTGGAAACACGCCTCGAAACGCTCGGCTCCGAGCATCCCGACACGGCTGCCACCGTGCACAGCTTGGGACGGGCTCTGCACAAAAAAACCAACTACGCCGAGGCGGAGAGGCTTTACCGTCAGGCTCTTCAGGTGCGGATCGAGGTCTACGGAGAGGAGCACCCCACGGTGGCGGAAAGCCTGTCCGACCTGGCGTGGCTGCTCAAGGACGCGGGCGACTTGGCTGCTGCTGAGCCGCTGTATCGCCAGGCACTGGCTATGCGACGCAGACTCTATGGCAACGAGCACGCCGACGTGGCGGATAGCCTGAACAAGTTGGCTCAATTCCTGCGTCAGACGGGCAGACCCGCCGAGGCGGAACAGCATTTCCGCGAAGCCCTGGCTATGCGGCTACGCCTGCACAGCCCGCAGCACACGGAGGCGGCCACCAGCATGGCCAACCTCGGCGACTTCCTGCGCTCCAGAGGCGAATTCGACGAGGCTCTGCCGCTACTGCGCGATGCCCTGGAGATACGCCGTGAGTTGCTCGGCGAGCACGCCACGACGGTGGTCAGCCAGAACCTCTTGGCTCTGCTGCTGCGGGACATGGGCAATTACTCCGAGTCTGAGGATTTGTTCCGCGAGGCTTTACGCCTGCGTCTCAAACTGCTGGGCGAGGAGCACGAATTCGTGGCTGTCAGCCAACACAATCTCGCGTCCGTCTTGCACGCCCGGGGCAAATTCGCCGAAGCCGAACCACTCTACCGCGCCGCGCTGGGCCTCTTGTCACGATTGCTCCCCGATGACCATTACAAGGTGGCATCGGGTAGGCTCCATCTCGCGGACCTGTTGCGCGAAATGGGGCAATACGAGGAGGCTGAACAACTCTGTCGCCGGGCCTTGCACATACGAGAGAAGATTTTCTCCGAACAGGATGACCATCCAGCGATCGCTGCCGCGCGCTTGACCCTGGGTTGGATTCTGTTCGATCGTGGTGATCTTGCCGGGGCAGAGCCGTTGCTGCGGGACGCCGTCGATGTCTTCCAGGCCAGATACCCCGAGCCTCATTGGCCGACAGCCCGGGCTCAGAGCACGCTCGGTGCCTGTCTCACAGCCCGGAAACGCTATGAAGAAGCTGAACCACTGCTGACGCACGCTTATGAGGTGATCGCCGCCAAGCTCGGCGCCAAGAGCCGCTATGCCTCCGAGGCCCACCAACGAGTCATCGAACTGCACGAAGCATGGGGTAAGCCCCAGTAAGGTGGGTGGAGTCTCGCGGAGCGAGGCGCAACCCACCATACAGGCTATAAACAGCGTGCGATGCTGCCAGATCAGCGCCGGCGCAGGATCAACCACCCACCAGCCGCAACCAGCAGCAGCGTGCTCGGCTCAGGGATCAGCGAAAGGACCGTGCCGTTGGCCACCGCATTGGGAGTATTGAAGCTCCATTGGAAGTCGTCCGCGCGGGTGGCGCCGCCCTGGTAGCCGATCGTGGCGCTGACTCCGCCACCGGCTCGCTCCTTCTCGATATCGTTGTAGAAGAACTGGGCTGAGATGCCGTCAGCCGGTGAGCCATCGAAGACTTGAATCTGGAACCGTGAAATCTGGTCCTCCTCTGCGGTGTCGGCGAACCTGCGATCGTGCCACTGGATGATCAGTCGGTCGCCGGGCGTTTGCCTCACGTAGACATCTCCCATGGTGTTCCCGATGTCATCCCAGAACGCCAACAACGCCTGACCGCCACCGAAGGCATTGCTGCTGGGAAGCGGATCATTAAGCCCAGCCAAATCGGGCACCGGCGGGTAGTCGATGTCGAAGCCCACCCCGCCGTTATTGGCGATAGCGATATCGCCGGCTGGGAAAAGAGCGTTGGAGATCGTAGTGGTGAAAACCCTCTCCTCCTCTTCGCCGATGTTGAGGGCGGTGCCGCTGCCGTCGGCGACGATGTCGATGAATTCGCCCGGTAAAAAGTCGACCATTCGAGGTTGGGCATTCGCGCCGCCGCCAAGAGCCAACACACCCACAAATATCATCACAATGCTTCGTTCCACCGCCATGGGATATCTCGCTTATCTGTATTGCCCGCGGGTCCGGCAAATGCTGGGCACTCCTGCCGCCCGGCAAAACCCGATCTGTATCTTACCAATTTAGGGGCTGTTGATAAACCCCGTAGGGCGGGTTCCACCCGCCTTCTCGGCATGGCGTGGCAGGTGGAACCCGCCCTACAGCCGGAATGGTGGGTTGCGCCTCGCTGCGCGAGGCTCCACCCACCCTACACCCTACGCACTACACACTGGACGGCTGACGGTCAATCCGCTATCAGTTTGGCATGTTGGCTAACATAACTGCTCAAACTCCCTCCGAATCGCTGATGCAAGACCCCGCCGGGATTCTGGCGTTGTTGCTTGGGGTGTTGGCGACCATTTTCTGGCTGACGCAGCATCGGTGGACCGCTCGAATCTTCAAGGTCGTGCCCGCGCTGGTGTTCTGCTACTTCGTGCCGACCCTGCTGACCACCCTGGGAGTGCTCCCGACGGAATCGGCGTTGTATGAATGGATCAAGACCTTTGTGCTGCCGGCCAGCCTGTTGTTGTTGATCCTGGCTTTGGACCTGCCGGGTATCGTCCGGCTGGGTCCCAAGGCGGTCATCATGCTTCTGGCGGGGACCACCGGGGTAGTTATCGGAGCGCCGATCTCGTTGCTGTTGTGCCGGCATTGGCTGCCCGAGGATGCCTGGCGGGGTATGTCAGCGTTGGCGGGAAGCTGGATCGGCGGTGGGGCGAACTTTGTGGCTCTTGGGGAGGCGGCGGGGGCTTCCAACTCGATGATGGGGTTGATGGTGATCCCGGACGTATTCGTAGCCAACATCTGGATGGGGACGCTGCTGTACTTCTCCGCGCACCAGCACGCCATCGACCGCCGCACCCGAGCCAACACCAAAGCCATCCGCGACCTGGAACAGCGCATGACCGCGTTCCAGGATCGCGTCACCAGGGTGCCCGCTCTGCCGGACCTGATGATAATCCTTGCCCTCGGGTTTGGCGGCAGTTGGCTTAGCTACAAAGCGGGGATTCTGGTGAGCGATGGGCTTGGCTGCCGGGTTCCGCAGATCAGCCGCATAATCCCCGCATCGACGTGGAAGTTCATCATCGTCACCACTTTGGGCGTGCTGCTTTCGTTCACCCGTGCCCGGAACCTGGAGGGGGCTGGTGCGTCAAAGCTGGGCTCGGTGATGATCTATCTGCTGGTGGCCTGCATTGGGGCTGGAGCCAACTTCACCGAGATCGCCAGGCACCCGGCGGTCATTCTGATGGGGTTCATCTGGATGGCCTGCCACATCGGGGTATTGTTGGGTGTGGCACGGTTGATTCGGGCGCCGCTGTTCTTTGTGGCGGTTGGCTCGCAGGCCAACATCGGCGGAGCCGCCAGCGCCCCGGTAGTGGCATCAGCCTTTCATCCATCCTTGGCTGCGGTAGGCGCGCTGCTGGCTGTTGCCGGTTACGTGCTGGGCACCTATGCCGGCCTGGTGTGCATGTGGCTACTCAAGTGGGTTGCCGGTGCCGAATAATAAGTCCAATGTCCCTAGTCCAAAGTCCAAAGTCAGAAACCAGCGGGGCTTTAGACTTTGGACCTTGGACTTTGGACTCGTCCCTGGTTGGTGGAGCTTTTTCGATCCAACACTCGCGGACCGGCTATTTGATCTCCAACAACTCGACGTCAAAGACCAGTGTGGCATCGGGTGGAATATTCGGCGGGGAACCTCGCTTGCCGTAACCCAGGTCCGAAGGGATGACGAATCTGCGTTTCTCGCCGGCCTTCATAAGCCCTACGCCCTCGGTCCAGCCGGCAATCACCCGATTGAGCCCGAAGCTGGCAGGCTGACCGCGATCCACCGAACTGTCGAACTTGGTCCCGTCCATCAGCCATCCGGTGTAGTGGACCTTAACGGTATCCGTGGGTTGGGGTGAAGGCCCGTTGCCCTCTTTGAGAATCACGTACATCAGCCCGGACTCGGTCTGCTGAAGCTGCCGGTTCTGGGCATCGTGACCATCGGTTACCAGACTTTCAAACGCCTTCGCAAGCTCGGTTTTGGCCATAACGGCTGTCTCCTCTTGTTTCTTGATCGCCGCGACAACTTTTTTGAGAGTCAGCCCATTCAACAACGTGACCGACTTGATCGCAATCGTCTCGACCGGAACATGCTGTCCGGCTTTGGGGTTGGGGTGCACCTTCACCTTCTTGATTTTGTCAACCACGTCCATACCCTCGACGACCTTGCCGAACACGGCATAGGCTGCCCCGCCCCGCGGTCTATCCAGGCTACGATTATCCACCACGTTGATGTAAAACTGTGCCGTGGCGGAATCCGGCATGGAGGTACGGGCCATAGCAATAGTGCCTTGTGAGTTCTTCAGCCCATTACGCCACTCGTTCTTGATCGGCGGGCGCAGACCTGATTTCTTCTCAAACGTGGCGGTGAACCCGCCGGCTTGAATCATGAACTTGTCGATCACGCGGTGGAAAATGGTCTCGTTGTAAAACCCGTCCTCGGCATACTGGACGAAATTCCGGACCGAGATTGGGGCCTTTTCCCCGTTCAGTTCCAGGACAATGTCCCCCATGGTGGTCACCATTTTGAGCTGCGGATAAAGGGCGGGATCAGACTTGGCTTCTCCTTCGCCTTTCTCGACCGCCCACGCACCGGGTACGACCGCTAAACAAGCAACTAACAGCACTGCACGCATTTTCAGATACCTTTTTTAAGATCACCGGGAATTGCCCACCGAACAGGCATCCGCCCCGTGACGGCGCCGGCGGTAGGCTGAAACCCGAAAGCGGCAGCATAGTGCAAATCGCCGCCCCAGGAAAGAGGGGTCGAAAAACAAGGCCATGATGTAGGGCAATCGTATCTAACCCGGATAATTCACCGCCGAGAGGACATGGGGAAAATTGAAAATTGAAAATGAAAAATGGAAAATGGGGGGATGGGAAACGTGATGAATTGAGAATTGAGAATGTGGACGCTCGCAACGGCGCCGGGGTATTTAGCGGCGACAAGTCCGTAGCGTTTAGCGGCGACCCGGAGGGGAGCGCGGAGCGGGGAGAATTGAGAATGGATGCAGGGCGGGTTCCACCCGCCACACTATGCCACAAAGGCGGGTAGAACCCGCCCTACAACTGTAATTACGCCGTTTTCTCAGTTTTTCGCGCTCCCCGTTGGGGAGCCGC
>JAGLWJ010000230.1 GCA_023133475.1 Phycisphaerae bacterium
CGGCTCAATCATTGGCGGCGTTGGCTCGTGAGAATGCGGGCCTGGCCCAGTTCGAGCGTGCCGCAGAGCCGCTACGTGCACGGTTGGCGGCGGCTGATGCCGGCGACATTCGCCTGCGTGGGGCATTGCTCGCGGCGATGGCGAACATCGGGTCGGAACAATTCGCCGCGGAATTTGAGACGCACTTGGGAGAAGAACACGCCGAGCTTCTGTTGCCTGCCATTCGGGGCATTGTTGCGGTTCAGGATGACAGCCGCATGAATCGCCTGCGTGGGCTGTTTCTGCACCCCGATGCCCGTGTTCGGCTTCAGGCGATTGAAGCGGTGGGTATTCTCGGCGATGGCGAAGCCCCCCTCGAAACACTGGCCAACCACTTGAGCCTCGCCACGGAATCGAACGAGGCGGCCCGCTCTGCCGCCTGGGAGGCGTTTTGCAAAATCCTCAAACGTCAGCCCGCCGAGACGCGGCTGAGATGGGCCGACCGCCTGAAGGAGTTGCCCGGTCGCCGGATCGAGTACCTGACCATCCTGGTCGATGATCTTGCCGTAGCCAATTCGGTGCCGGACCAACTCAACGAAGCTCGCCGCCGGTTGGCCCTTTTGCTGCGCGAGCAGAAGCGTTATGCCGAATCAGCTCGTCATTTGCAGGAGCTTTATGCCTCGTTGCCCGGTGGTGACGACTTGCGGGCAGGCGAAGTCGGTGTATTGTTGCTCGATTCCCTGCTGCGTAACGGGCATTCCAGCACACGTCTCGAAACCCTGCTGCCCGAGTTGGCTGTACTGGGGGAGGATACCCGGGCCGAAGTGGTTCGCACCATCACTGTCTTTCTGAACGAAGCGATGCCCGGCAAACCCGACCCCAACCTTGCCGCTCTGGCGGAACAGCTCCGTCAGGCCGGCGCAGGTTTGTATGGTCCGGCGTTCGACGAATTTCTCGGGGAGGTCATCACCAAATCGACCCCAGCGCCCACTACCGGACCTGCGAAGCAATCAAGAGGCAAGAGGCAAGAGGCATGAGGGATGAGGGATGTGCTTTGCCTTGGAGGGGCGCAGGTTGTTAGCCACGGGCGCTAGCCCGTGGAACCGGGCTTGCCTCTTGCCTCATGCCTCATGCCTCATGCCTCTTGCCTCATTGCGTAGACCGATCATGCGTGCAGGTTTGTTTCCTGGGACGGTCCGTATTGCGGGCATAACCACTCAAACTGATCGGTCTTGACGGATTGCTCTCCACTCCCCGTTTGCTCCCCAAATCCAGCGGTAATCTGAGACGTTGACACAAGTCACAAGGTCCTTCTTTAGGGTCCGGCATTTATCGGTAAATAGGGCATTTACAAGCATTTAGGTGAGTCAAGTCGCCGTTCCACAGAGACGATAGGGCATCAACCGGAAGAGGTGTTCAACCCTTGGCGTGAACGGGAACCTACGGTAGGTGGAGAGGGTGCACAGCATGACGCGAACCAATGGAAAGCCGACGAATTGCGAGCACAAACGGCAAAGAGGGATATTGGCGACCAGAATTCCGGACGCCCAATGGCCGGGCAACATCCCAGTCTGGTTACGCCCTGGCGGCGGCGGAATCTGCCCCGCGTGCTTGTGGCAAGTTCAGGACGATACTGCCCGGCAACTGCGTCTGACCCACCTGCAAACCGCACGCACCCTGGCGGCGGCGGTGGAGGCCAAAGACCCATATACGCGAGACCATTCGGTCACGGTGAGCAAGTATGCAGTGGAGTTGGGCATCCGCTTGAAACTGCCCGAAGCGAAGCTCCGGTCTCTGCGAATCGCAGCCTTGCTGCACGACATCGGCAAGATCGGCATCCCCGACGCCGTCCTGCAAAAACCCGGGCCGCTGACCCGAGCGGAATTCAGCCTGATCAAAACTCATCCACGGCTGGCAACAACCATTCTCCGCCATGCCGGTTTATTCGAGGACGAGTTGCCTATTATTCTATACCATCACGAATGGTTCGACGGTGGCGGCTATCCCACGGGATTGGCCGGTGAGAGCATTCCGTTGGGATCGCGGATTTTGGGTGTGGCTGACGCGATCGATGCCTTGCGCTCGCGGCGTATATACAAAAAGAGCGCCCACCTCCAAAAGGTGCGTCGGGAGTTGCTCGATTGCTCCGGGCGTCAGTTTGACCCCCGCGTGGCCCGGGCAGCGGTATGCTGGCTCGACGATCAGCCAAAGCGGTATGCGTGGGATGACTCGCTCGCGTTTTCCGTCCGGTCTGCCGGTGTTCCCCAGAGCTAAAGGGGCTGCATTGATCAGTGCCGCGACCGTGAGGGAGCGGCCAACGCAGCGTACCACCCGCGTGGGTGTCTCATTCCTCGTAGCGCAGGCTTCCAGCCTGCACGGTAACGTGGGTGTCCCATCTCGTTCTCGCTGCCTCGTTGCCTATTGTTCGCGTCCCCCACCGCTAAAGCGATGGGCCACCCGTCTTGTTGCCTTGTTGCCTCGTTGCCTTACTGTAGAATGGCCCACATGCATATACTGCTTACCAATGATGACGGGATTTCCGCGCCGGGATTGGCTGCGATGTATCGGGAACTGGTGTTTCTGGGCGAAGTTGCCGTGGTGGCTCCCGAGTCGGTGGAGTCTGCCTCCGCTCATGCCATCACCATCAACGCTCCTTTGGCGGTTCAGGAACTCCACGTGCACAACGAATTCCACGGGCATGCGGTCTCCGGGCGCCCGGTCGATTGTGTGAAGCTGGCGCTGCAGATGCTGGTGAGTCAGCCGGTGGACCTGGTGGTTTCGGGCATCAACGACGGGGCCAATGTGGGCATCAACGTGCTGTATTCGGGCACGGTGGCGGCGGCGGCTGAGGGGGCTTTGATGGGCGTGCCGGCGGTGGCGGTTTCGCTGGCGCGGGGAGAGGAGCTGGATTTTGCACGGGCAGCCCGAATCGCCCGAGGGATTATCAAAGCGATGCTCGACAGAGGCATCAGGCCTGGAATGCTGCTCAACGTTAATATCCCAAACTTCGAGCACGGCGATCCCAAGGGCGTGTGGGTGGTTCCGCAATCGGTGCAAATCATGGACGATCATTACGTCTCGCACGAAGGGCCCGACGGTGTCCGCCAGTATTGGCTCCACGGCAAGTACGGCCCGGTCAGCAGAACCGAGCAAACCGACCTGCGGGCCCTCCTGGACGGCCATGTGGTGGTCACCCCCTTGCAGTTTGATCTCACCGCACGAGAGGTGATCGAGGAGGTCCGCCGGTGGGATTGGCCTGCGGTGGAATGATCGGCACTCTTATGGGATAGGTGAAGGCAGCCGGGGGGGGGCTTAATATACATTTGCACTGAAGGAGCTGCGGCGATGTTCTTGCACATTCTCAGGGCACTTTTTCTCCTGGCGCTGGCGGGTGTAGCCATGTCCTTCGTGGCGGCTGACCGCGATCTGGCGGGTGTGCAGCCTCCGGGCTGGCTACAAAGCCACAAGGAATTCGTGCTGGGGCTTAGCCTGGTCGTCGGCATTGCGGTGGTGATTATTGATCTGTTCATCCCGCAGAAGTCGTTGGGGGTCATGTCCGCGGTTTTCTTCGGGCTGATTGTGGGAATGGTGGTGGCGTTTGGGGTGTCCAAGATCATCGACCTGATGGTCGAGTCGTTCGGCTCTGAGCTGCGCCAGCCGGTGTTCGTGGACGTGCCCGTGGATGAGATCGACCACAAGTACGACCCCGAGACCAAACAGATGAAGCCGGTGACCCGCAAAGTGATCAAGCCGATACGGTATGGCTACCGCGACCACCCCTTTGTAAGCTCTATCAAACTCATGCTCGGGGTGGTCATCTGCTATCTCTCGATCAGCTTCGTTTTGCAGACCAAGGACGACATCCGGTTCATGATTCCATATGTGGAGTTCTCGCGCGACACCCGTGGAGGGCACCCGTTGCTTCTGGACACTTCGGTGATCATCGACGGGCGGATCAGCGACATCGCCGAGACCCGTATCATCGATTCCGAAATGATCGTGCCCTCCTTCGTCTTGCAGGAATTGCACACCATCGCCGACAGCAAGGACAAGCTCAAACGCAATCGCGGGCGGCGGGGGCTGGACATTCTCAACAAGCTCCAAACCAGCTCCGAGGCCCATATCAAGATTTTGGAGGTGCAGCCCGAGCGGACTGATGAGGGCAAGGGTGTTGATGAGTTGCTCGTCGATTTGGGATCCAAGCTCGACGGGAGGGTGGTCACTAATGATTACAACCTCAACAAGATCGCCCAGTTGAAGGGGGTAACGGTCATCAACATCAACGATCTGGCCAACGCCCTGAAGCCCGTCTTCATCCCGGGAGAGAGCATGTCCGTCAGGATCATCAAACCCGGAGAGGAACCAGGTCAGGGAGTGGGGTATCTGGACGATGGGACGATGGTGGTGGTCGAATCCGCCCGCGACAAGGTCGGCAAAGACATGGATGTGTCGGTAACCAGTGTTCTGCAAACCTCCGCCGGGCGCATGATCTTCGGGCGACCAGTCACGAAATAGAATGGAGAATGGAGAATGGAGAATGGAGAAAACGGCGCAATCACATCTGTAGGGCGGGTTTCACCCGTCTTCGTTGCTAATGCAACATGAGTATCCTTCACCCAGTCTTGATTCCTATTCCCGTAGCCCCCACGCTGAGCGAACGCCGGCGCGTGGTACGCCAGCGAGCATTTGCCCGCCGGGCGTTGGAAGTTTGTGCTCGCCACTGCGGCATCGGCAACCAGAAATGGGCTAAAGACAAAAACGACGTGCCCCAGCCGTGCAGCGGTTACCACTGGTCCATATCGCACAAACCACGCTGGGCGGCGGCGGTGATCGCCGATCGCCCGATCGGTATCGACATCGAACACATCAAACCGCGACGGGTGGAGCTGTTTGATGAGGTGGCAGGCTGCCAGGAATGGTTGCTGGTAGGCGGGCGGTCCCAGACGGCGTTCTTTCGCATCTGGACCGCCAAGGAGGCGGTCCTCAAAGCCAACGGCGTTGGAATCGCCAAACTACTGGACTGCCGCGTCCTTGCGGCGAACAGTGCCGACAAATTGAGACTCGCCTATGCCGACCGCGTCTGGCAAGTTGAGCATTTCTTCCACCAGGATCATCTGACCGCAGTGACAACCGACGGCGATGAACTGACATGGCACATTGAGTTGGGTGGCCCATGGCTTTAGCCGTGGGGGACGCGAATCGGCTGACCATTCGTGTCCCCCACCGCTAAAGCGGCTGTCGATTTAGTCTGTAGCGTCGCCCCT
>JAGLWJ010000231.1 GCA_023133475.1 Phycisphaerae bacterium
TAAAGCCATGGGCCACCCAACCATCGGCCGGTTGTAGGGCGGGTGGAACCCGCCCTACTTTCGGGTCCCGAGGATCGCTTGGGCTGCGGGCGAGTCCTTCATGGGTAGCGCAAATCGCCGGATGCCGTCATAAGCATAAAGTGCCCCGTGGACCGCCGCCGCAGTCGGCACCAGTCCGATCTCGCCGATGCCCTTGGCCCCGAAGGGGCAGTCCGGGTCCGGTTCCTCGATCAGGATCACCTCGACCTCGGGCATATGCGGGGCGCGAATCACACCGCACGCATTGATATTCCTGGCCTGAATGTGACCGCCCTCGCACTTGAAATCCTCGGTCAGGGCATATCCCAAACCCATGTGGACCGCACCCTCGATCTGCCCTTGAGCCAACGTCGGGTTCATAACCCGCCCGGCATCGTGGGCAGCCACCACCTTCTTGAGCTTCCCGTCGGCATCGAGAATGACCACCTGCGTTGCAAAACCATAAGTCAGATGCGTCTTGGGGTCTTCGACATCCGCGCCCAGTGGGACGGTCTCGGTATAGGCCCATTGGCCTCGATACTCTTGTCCGACCAGCTCCGCCGGCGTCTTGCCGGCTGACAAGTCGGCTTTGAGCTTGACGCAGGCCGCCTTGACCCCATGACAACCCAGCACCGTTCCGCGACTGGCGGTTGTCTGGCCGCAGTTTACATCGACGCTCGTATCGGTGGTGACCCGGAAGGTTTCGGGACTCAAGCCGGTCTCCTCGACAGCCGTCTGGATGAGCACGGTGAACAGTCCCTGGCCCATCTCGGTGAAGCCGGTGCGAATGGTGATGGTGCCGTCATTCTCGACGGTTAAGACGGCTTTGCCCTCGTCGGCCATGCCGTTGCCCAGCCCCACGTTCTTGATGCCGCAGGCTATCCCCGCGCACTTGGCCCCCAGGTAGTGGTCCTTGACCGCCAGCAGGCTTCGCTTTAGCCCGAACGGCTTGGTCATGCGTTGCCCACTGCTGAGCTTGTCGCCGAGGTCCAGGGCGTTGCGCCAGCGCATCTCCCAGCCGTCAATGCCGACCTCCTCCGCGAGCATGTCCAGGCAGGCTTCGATGGCGAACGACGACTGGTTGACGCCGAAGCCGCGCATCGCTCCGCACGGTGGATTGTTGGTGTAAACCGCCAGGGCTTCGATGTCGACGCTGGGCACCTTGTAAGGCCCACAGGCGTGCCCGCCGGCGCGCTCCAGAACCTTCGCCCCGACCGACGCATATGCTCCGGTATCCCCGATGATCCGTGCCCGCACAGCCGTCAGATGCCCGTCGGCATCGCAGCCGACCTTGTACGTCAGCCACATCGGATGACGCTTGGGATGCACGCGGAAGCTCTCATCGCGCGTGAGTGTCATCTTCACCGGCAGATCGCACAGCTTAGCCGCCAGAGCGGTCTGCACCTGGACGCTGTTGTCCTCCTTGCCGCCGAAACCGCCGCCGTTGGACACCAGTTCGACATACAGCTTGTCCTCGGGCAGGTCCAGGACCGCGGCAATGTGACGCCGATCGTCGAATATGCCCTGACCCTGGGTGAACACCTTCAGCCCGCTATCCTGGGTGGGCACAGCCAGGCACGCCTCCGGTTCGAGGAACAGATGCTCGATGCGTTGGGTGGTAAACTGGTGCTCCACGACGTGAGCCGACGCGGCGAATGCCTGCTCGACATCGCCGTCAACAATCGCCGAACGGGACAGCAGGTTCCCGTTGGGATGAATCTTTGGTGCGTCGGGTTTAAGGGCTTGGTGTGGATCGGTGACCGGCTGGCGCACTTCGTAGTCCACCTCGACCAGCGTAGCCGCCGCACGGGCTTTGCGGGCGGAGTCCGCCACCACGATCGCCAACATGTCCCCGACATAGCGGGTTTCCTCGCCGGCGGCGACCAGCACAGGCCAATCCTTCGTGATCAGGCCTATGACCCGGTTGCCCGGGACATCCGCAGCCGTAATGACTCGAATGACCCCCGGCACCGCCGAAGCCTTCGAGCTGTCGATGCCCTTGACCAGCGCCCGCGGATGGGCTGACAGGACCGGTGCGGCGAACACCATTCCTTCGACACTCATGTCGTCAACGAATTGGCGTTGGCCTAGTGTTGCCTCGGCTGCCCGGTAGCGTGCCAGCGACTTGCCCACCCCACCGCCGGCGCCTCGTTTCGGCAAAGACTCGCCGCGACGGAGGCGGGCGTACAACTCGATGGCGTCCACGATCTTCTTATAGCCCGTGCACCGGCACAGATGGCTTCGGATACCTTTGATGATGTCTTCCCGGGTGGGGTTGGGGTTGCGTATGATCAGGTTGGCTGCCTGCATGGCGATGCCCGGGATGCAGAACCCGCACTGAATCCCGCCGGTCTCGACGAACGCCGTCGCCAGATGCTCGCGGATGTCGTCGGACAGGCCCTCGCAGGTGGTAACCTCTCTGCCCTCCACCTTGAAGGCTGGCCGCGTGCAGGACCGCACCGGTTTGCCGTCCAGCAGCACGGTGCAGCAGCCGCACTGCCCTTGCGGCTGACAGCCGTTTTTGGGTGAGGTGATCCCCAGGTCGTCGCGGAGCATCTCCAACAGGGTGGTGCCCTCGTCCACCAGCACGGCGGTCTCCGCGCCGTTGAGGGTGAAGTTCACCTGGCGTCGTGTCGGGGTATCAGCATGTTGATTCAAAACCTTAACTCCTCGAATGTTCCGGGTGCCGGGTGCCATGGTCCACGCTTGCGTGGCCATGCAAGAGACGGGTGCCCCATCCCGTTTCGTCGGTCTGGAGGACCGGCGAACGGGGTGGGGGACCCATAGCCGCTCCCTTACGGTCGCGGTACTGATCCCGGCTGTAGTGCGCGGGTTCCACCCGCTCCCACCGGATGCACCAACACCCACCTTGACCAACATGAACCACAACCATATCCTACCTGTCGCCATGATGAAAAACAACGACAACGAAATCAACCTGATCACCGGAGCCACAGGCCTTCTGGGCAGCCACATCG
>JAGLWJ010000232.1 GCA_023133475.1 Phycisphaerae bacterium
TTCCGCCGGCTGATTGATCTTCCACCTGATATGCCACCGAGCCGGCTGCTGTATCGTGGTCGGTCTTGTACACTGACAGCAGGCACGCCCCTTCCACGCTCACGGCATTGACGTTGGGGTTGTCCACCTGCCGCAACTTATACAGTCCCTTACACGTCTCGTTGCTGGTCAACTCGTGCCAGGTGAAGTCGGTCGTCTCCACCCACTGAACGATGGTGGCGTTTGCTCCCTGGTCCTTTGACAGGTACACGGTAGGAGAGGTCACTCCCGTAACCGGAGCCCCATACTGGTCCACCAGTGGAACGAGAAACACCGGATTCGATATGTTTTTTGCATAAATCATGGTTCTTGCTCTCAAATGGGAAATGTAAAATTGAAAATGGGGCGCATCTCATAATGCAAGTTTGCTCACACAACCGAGGGCGCCTTCATTTTCCATTTTCCATTTTCCATTCCGCTTTTATGTGAGTCCGATCGCCGGATATGCAGGTTTGGCAAACTTGCGTTGGATCGCGCCGAGATCACCGCCGTCCAGTGCGGCTCCGATTGCCGGTGCACTGCGAACCAAAGCGAGGTCGCCGGCCGCCGCATCGACGAAGGGGCAGGAGGTCAGGGAAACCCATCCTTCGTTAATCAGCCCGGTCCGTCCGCTGGGCACCTGCCCACTGGTGCAGTTGCGGCTGGCGTTGTTGGAGATGAATCCCATCTGGCCGGTCGGCGTGGTGATGTTGATGGCATAACCGCTACAAGTGTCGAAGATACTGTTGGTCACGCTGAACACGTTGGCATAGGTGTTATTGTAGGCGTTTACCCTGACGCCATCGACGCAATCGTAAGCCGAAAAATGATCGACGACAATAGGTTGTGACAGACTATGGTCACGATATAGCTCGATGCCGTTGCCTCCGATGTTGTATGCGCGGCACGCAACAAGACTGGCGCAGGCACACACCTTGAAAGCGTAGCTGTCCGTGTCGTTGACCACACAAGCGTAGCACGCATTGCCGAACGTCGAAGAGGTGATAAACCACCCGATGTTCACGTCGTATGCCCGGCATGCGATGAAGATATGGCCTCTATAGGCCGAGATTGTCCCCGTTGCGCAATCGTGAACTACGCAGTTGCGCATGAGAATCCGCGTGCCGAGGATATAACATCCCGTCTGTGTGCCGTTTCGCCCTTGCAGTGCGTTGTGGATGCGAATGTTCTCGATGATCTGGTGCCCGGCAGTAATTTGCACAATGGTGTATGCCCCGTTATTGGCATCAACGCCGGTGGTTGGCATCTGCCCGGGTGGGATCGGGTTCCAGTCGTCGTCGGTGCCGATCCACCACACGGGGGCTGATGCGGTGCCTCCCTTGTTGAAATCCAGCGTATGCCCCGGGGCCACGTCGCCTTCCCCGCCGCCGCGCCAATAGAACGTATCGCCGGCTGAGGCTGCCGCGATGGCGGTCTCGATGCCATACGGGTCCTGTTGTGTTCCGCTGCCTCCGGTAGGCCCGACATCGTTGTCAACGTAATATGTTCCCATGGATTTGTATCTCCTTCTCAAGCGTTATGCCCGCCACCTGCATCTGATATCCAGTGTGCCGGCGGTTCATTACACCACGGTGTAAGGGATGTGAAACAACACCGCCCCTCGCTCGTCTTCGATCGAGGTGATGTCTCCGTTGGCTGTCGTGATCTTCGCCAGCGGCAGGAAGGTTTTGGTATCACCTGGAAATGACGCGCCGGTGGTCAGTTGGTTGCTGCTGTTAAGCCACACGTAGACCGTCGAGTCGTCCGCCACGGATTGCCCTGTCGCCCCTGCGAAGTATGTGCGTGTATCCTGATAGTAGTACACGATCGGAAAAACGCCAAAGATCAGGCCGCCCTCGTCCACCACTCTCCCCTGGTTGACCACGGAGAGAATATCGTTCTGGCGTTGTAGCCTGCGGTTGTACCGCACTTCGTAGGTCGGCGAGCTATTAGGCCCCACGCCCTTGGCGATGTACGTCAGGCCTGTGGCACTATCGCCGGTCCCATCGAGCCCTTCAATTGTCGCATCAGCCGGATAAACTTCGTCTGGATAAGTAGCCATGGTTAGAATCACCTCTATTGAGCTATCAGTTGTAGGGCGGTTCTACCCGCCTTCTTGGCATGTTGTGGCGGGTGGAACCCGCCCTACATCCGTGG
>JAGLWJ010000233.1 GCA_023133475.1 Phycisphaerae bacterium
TTTTCCATTTTCCATTTTCCATTCAGATTCCTCTGATTGGCTCGAAGCGGCTGCCGTGGAACGAGAACGTGATCTGGTCGGCACCACTGTCGTAGCCGGTGCACTTGAATCGGCGCGGTGCCGGCGGTGCGGCGTTCACGGTAACCGCATACTGGGCAGGTGAGCCGGACGACGTGTTCCCCGCCCCATCAAACACCTTGACCGCATGATCAAAACGCCCGAACACATATGCCGGCGAATCCACCACCATCAGCCAGGCCGGCCAGAGGTGCTCAGCTTCCAGGTGGACAGTCTCCAAATGCCCGTCCGGATCGACGCTGTCCAAATGGCGCAGTGCCAGATGCCCGTCATACAGGTGCCCGTTGCGTTCGCCGGCTTCAACCCAAAATCGGACGCCCCCCGGGGGGAATGGATGAGCATAGTCGATCGTGCCGGCCCCCAGGTCCCCATACGCCTCGAACCAGGTGTCCGACGCATAGCGTCGAAGTCGCAATACTATCAGCCGCACGCGAATCATACGCTGCTCCTCCCGATAGGTGACTCGGTGAACCCCAGCACCAGCCGGGTCTCCAGATGCCCGGCGGATAACCGATACCGCTTGCCCAGCACCGACAGCCCCGAGGGGCGGCGACTCACCCGGCTCTGAAAGCTCACACCCCGGCCACTCACTCCCAGAAGACGGTCCCCAATCTCGATGGACGTCTCCAACCACGGCACCGTGGGCGACACCACGACATGCCCGTCCTGCTCGTTGGCTGCGATCTGCTCTGCCAGCAGGTTTGCGGCTTGGGTGCCGTCCACCTCGATGTCGCTCGCGTCGGGATTCACGTCAGACAACTCATCCGTCGTCCCCGAGCGGCTTTCAAAGCGGTACAGTGCCGGCTTGTACACCACACGCGAGAGGGCCTGGACGGTGGGCGTTTCCGAGTCAGCCGGCACGTGTTTGACCACCAGCCGGTCGTCACTCTCGATCAGTGCCGTAACGCGAACGCGAAACGTCTGATCGATTATGGCATACCACATGTTCTGTTCTTCCGGCGCCACCTCGGGAGGCGTAATCTGCGTGGGGTTCTTCACGTCGAAGTAGATGCCGGTCGGATCGAAACGGACCCGAACCGGCCCCACCGGCTCGCACCACGTGCTTCCGGAGTCGAAGCTCACCTCCACATAGACGCCGAACTCCTCACCGCCCGCCGTAACCGTGATGGTATCCAGCAGTTTGCGCACCCGACGGGTCCAAGCCCCCGCCGTGGTCACCGCATCGGTCGCCACCGTGGAAAAGTCGAACGGGTCATAGTCGTCAAAAGGCGAGTTGCGGTTGTACGTGGCCCCGTCGAAGCGCCCGTCTTCGTTGAGCACCCACAGACGCGACACGTCGCTATAGTCATCGAAGTCAGCCCCGTTCTTGTGGTAACGCTTGTACCAGGTGACGTCCTCGACACCCGAGCCATATGCGTCAATCTCGTCCGGGGTCATCGCCAGGGCCTTAGCCGCCGGACGATCACCTGAAGCCACGTTGTCAAGGTTCGTCTCCGGCTCCCAGCCGGGGACCAGCGACATGGTCATTTCATAGTGCTTGACCCCACCGATCACGATCGGGGCATTTACCACCTGGCGATGGTCCCAGCCGATCACCGCCCGCTGGATGACGTTAGCCGTATATACCTCGGCTGCTGACATTTCTGAGGAATCGAACCGCGACGTGCCGTCCGCGTAACGCCCGCCCCAACCAAGTGGCAGAGTCTTGGCAGTGCCATCGCCGGCTGACCAGATGCGCATGCGTGACGTTCCCTGCCCGCTGTCGTTGACCGTCTCGGCGGTCACGTGAACACCGCACTCACCCGCCACCAGAGCCAGGGCTTCTGCCAGGTTGGTGGCTTCGACGTTGAGGTCCTCGGGAGCAGCCAGCAAGCGGCGTAGCAACTCGCTGTCGGGCGCCGCCGTGTCCTGGCCCGGATCGAAGTCAACGTAGTCATCGGTGGCTGAGAAGATGTTCCCTTCCCCCACCGGCCCCTCTGGCAATTGGTAAAACCAGAACAGGTATCGCAGTGCGTTGAGGTACGTCCAGCGTTGTGCCGAGGAGTCGAGATCGTCTGCAAAGATATAGATCGAACGCGACGAATCGTCGGGAGCCTTCACCGTGATAGGATCGGGCGCACAATTCCCCACGCCGTCCAGATTGAAGATGCAGGGCAACGCGGTGATCAGGGCACTGGCACCTTGCCACTTGCTGGGATCGCTTTCCAGCCCGTCTTCGATTTCGCCATTGCGCATCCGCCGCCCATAGATCCAACATTTGTGGTCACGGGCCAATCGGCTGTACACGTGCTCAACAGTGAATGTGCAGCGGTCCTTGGCCCGTCCCGGTCGCCCGTCCCATTGGGCCTCCAGTAGCGGCGGATAGCCCTCCAGCAGCATGGTGCGTGCCGTGGGATCGGGTTCATTGGTGCGAATCAACACGCGACAGTCGGGCAGGTAGCGATTCCTGGCTGACACCGCGTCAAACTCGTCGTCAAGAAGAACAGCCACACGAGCCGACGACACCTTGTCGTCACTGGTCAGGGTGACTTCTTCCGCCCGCAGCCGCTCATCCACGCGAAACATGCCCGACCCCGGTGAAGCTTCAAGCTCCACCACCAGCGGTTGCCAACGTTCGCATCTTTCTTCGCCCGGATTCATTGTTTCTCTTTCAGTTCGGGATTCCCAACGATGGGTGGCCCATCGCTTTAGCGGTGGGGGACGCGAATCCCTGACGCGATTCGTGTCCCCCACGGCTAAAGCCATGGGCCACCCATGCGACCTCTGCCACCCCTGCCTCACAATCTGAGTGCAACATTATTCTCCGGACGCTCCACTACTGACCCTTTCAGGCCTGCAACTGCGTGAAGACCAACTCGAACGCCTGCACCGCAGCCCCCGTCATTGGATGCCTTCGTCTGACACCGTCACGTTTGAATTCGTCCAACACGCACTCGGGATAGCTACGGCCCCAGGCGTCAACCATGGTCGCCGGCAACTGCTCAACCACCAACTGATCGAGGTCAGCCTCGATTGTGTTCAATGCCGAATCATTGTCAGCCACCAACCGGCCTTGCCAGCGGACCTCCCGCCCGCGAGTGCCGGTGTGATGCCGGTAGACCCCGTCGATGCCGGGAAAGCCAAACTCCACCACCTCGACCCGGGCATCGCCCACTTGAACAGTCACGACACTATCACTCCCGGCGATGGCTGACCCGTCGAATGTCGGGGCTGACACTTCCGCCAACCGCTCCACCCGATAGCGCTGCTCGAAGACGACCGCACGCCCGTCCCCCACCACTTGGTGCTCGTCTTGCATCATCAGGCGGTAGTCGGTCTCGACCACCGCACCGTCGAGTGTGGCCGCTGCCAGTTCCGCGACTTCAAACGCGCCGGTATGATTGTCATCCCCGGTCAATGCGGTATCACCGCCGCGCAGGTTCTCGACTGCCAACAACACAGCCATCACCGCCGCAGCCGGCACCGGCTCCTGCCTGCTTTTGGAACCTCGGCCGTCGTAGAGCACGAAAGCCGCGGGTTTGAGTTGTCGTGAGATTGCCGCCGTCGCAGCCTTGCGGTCAGCCACCTGGTGGATGTCCACTGTCGCGAAAACGTTACTGCCGCCCGATTCCAGCGCCGAGAGCAGATCACTGATGGCCACTGCGATATCCCCTAATTCACTCACGCCTCATCTCCAGGTATGCAATTGTAGGGCGGGTTCCACCCGCCTTCCGCACTGTAGGGCGGGTTTCACCCGCCTTCTCTGCTCAGTCCCCGTAGGTCGGGTCCGCAGACCCGACATCCCCCGGCGGTGACGTTAGGAATCTCGAACGTCGGGTCTGCGGACCCGACCTACAAACTGATGGCTGATAGCTGATAGCTGACAGCTTTATGGGCATTCGCGTTCCCCACCGCTAAAGCGGTGGGCCACCCGTCCGACTGCGGTTAATCATTCGGACTAATAATCCGCAAGTTCCTCTCGTGACATCACTCTGACATCCCCGGTGGTGGCAGCCCGGAACCCGGTGGCTGGGTTGCTACTCAGGGACGTGGCGGACGGCAGTTCGATCACCCCCAAAGCCACCTCCCGCAGCCATCCGATGGCGGCATCACGCTTGGCGAGGACGTCCGCCGGGACGGGAGGGCGCCGCCCATGCAACCGGTATTCCACCAAATTCAGCGTCACGGTCATCAGTAGTGGCGTCAGTTCGCTATTGGCCGACAGATCAATGGGAACGGCATAGCGTCGTGCCAGGTAGCTGTCAACTTCACCTTCAGCCCCTTGCCGGGCCTCGTCGACCACATCGGTGTTGGCGGCCCCACTGCCGCTGTCGTCGGTGAGTTGGACGTACCGTTCGGCCCCCAACCGCGTCTCGATGTCTGTGTTCGCAATGTAGGACATAAACAACCCTCCGCTTTGAATGGAGAATGGAGAATGGAGAATATGTGCGGTGCCGACCCGCATTCGCGTTCCCCACGGCTAAAGGGGCTGTCGATTTAGTTTGTAGCGTCGCCCCTTGTGGGCGGCGCACCCTCGTTTCTCGTCACCCACAAGGGGTGACGCTACTAAAGCGATGGGTCACCCATTGTAGGCCGTCGTTCGGCGGGGACACCGGACGCTACTGCCTCCATTCTCAATTCTCCATTCTTCTCTGCGTCTCTGCGTCTCTGCGTTCAATCTCTCGGCCCGCCTTTGGCGGACGGCGACTACGTGAAGTCGGTGCGGACGGCGAACTGCCAGTATCCGTAGGTCATGCGATATCTGGCCCGCACGCCGTAGAGGAACTTCTCGCGCTTGAACGCCTCTTCGCTGCCATCAGCCAGGGCGGTGAACTCCACCGGCTCACGGTCCTGGAAGATGAACGGGCGCACCACCCCATCGGCCTTGAGCAGATACCACTTGCTCACGTCGGTCAGCCAGGGGAACGCAATCACCCGAGCGACGCCCTGTAGGACGTTCGACGTGCTGTTGACCATGGTGGCGTTGATGGCCTCCAGGGCGGTGAAGTACATGGTCAGCGGCACCACACAGACCAGCCCCGAGGCGGTGATGGCCATGGGATCGCCGCGATCATCTTTGCAGGACAGCATAGTGGCAATGGCTTGTTTCAACGCACTCTTGAACTCCGCCCCTGTGGGGTCGTCCGGGTCGGTCGCGTCGTAGGTCAACTTGTTGTCCTGACTGCCCGAGTCCCCTGACACATGCGCGTCGTTGAAGAACGACACCCCGTCATAGCTGTTGTAGCCGGCGGTTTCGCCGTTGATCAGCAATTGGGCGATCATGTAGTCTTTATGTGTCGCCGCACGTTGGGCCAGCTCACCAACTCGCAGGCGGATTTGGCCGGTCTGGTCGTCGGCGATTTCATCGCGGTCCACTTCGATGGTGGCCTCGTACTTGAGGTTTTCCACCGAGTACGACTCGCTGCGCAGCCCCTTGGCCAACCGCCCGGTGCCCCACTCGCGCATCCTGGGGATCGTCCCAAGCCAGCGGTATGTTTCGCTGTCGGAGTTGGATTGCACCCGTGTTGCCAGTTCGGTGTAATGAACCGCAGTCGAATCGAACCGATTAAAAAACTCGCTACGCAGCCCTTTGGTCAACAAACCTGTATTAATAACAGCCACCGTATGACCTCCTTTTGAAGAAATGGAAAATGGAAAATGGAAAATGAAGAATGGGCCAGGCACGTTCTCACACCTGCAATACAAGCATGACTTACCGGCAATTATTCGCCGGCGATCCGCTTTTTCCATTTTCCATTTTCAATTTTCCATTTCTCGCCCTTTGTTTACGCTTCCACCGTGATGTCTGCGTCGGCGCCATTGATTGATGCTACCGCCACCCAGTCCCCATTGCCGTCGGCGATCAGGTGGACGAAGTCGCCGATGTCGGTCACGGATACGTATTTGTTGTCCGCCTGCTTGGCACCTTTGATGTAGATGCCGCCTGATGCACCCGGCTCCATGCGTAGTGCCTGATCCGCCATGCACACGAACTTGAACTCGGTGCCCGTCGGGGGGGCGGCTGGCAGCGTCGCGGTTATGGTGCCCGAAGCCCCCAGGTTGGTATGCACTGTGCCACTGTGTGCCGCGGTCAGGGTAAAGTTCGCGGCGTGATGCTCGAGCGGGGCGAAACCGGCTGGGGCTGTTGTATCCAGCCGCAGGACAATCTGATTCGTCGTAACCCAATCCTTCACGTAGCCGACAAAGGTGTTGCCGCCGGGGGTGAATGTCAGAGTATTGTCAGCATCAGCGAACACCGCCCGCCCGACATCCGCCACGGTTGCCCCGGTCAGCGTATGCCCGAAGTCGCCCAGCGTAAACACTCGGACGCGAATGTCCCCGTCTGATCCGCTGCTGTTGTCTGCCTCCTCGTAGGCTATCCCGAGGAAGCGATTCCCTGCCGCAAGGGCCTCGGCGTAGCCGTCGCCGTCCAACGTAATAAAGCCGCCCTTGTAGATATGCGTGCTACCCGCCACCGGATAGCTGCGCAACTCCTGATCCACATACCGATCCAACTCACGATTCGCACTCAACGCCATTATGTTTCCTTTCTTTGGGAACTGTAGGGCGGGTTCCACCCGCCACCTGTTGCCTGTCGGTCTTCTTCCTGCGTGAACTCGTCGCGCGCTCCGGGGAAGGCGGGTGGAACCCGCCCTACAATTACCTCTTACGACACCTCTCGCAGCGCCGCAGCCACGTAGGCCTCCTCCGACGTTAGGGCATTCAACTCCGCGCAGGCTCGGAACTCGGCTCTGGCTGCCTCTGCAACAGCCTTGCGCCGGACAGCGGCAGGTTGAACATCGTCGGCAGGCGTAGTGCGGCCTAGCGGCACCACGACCGGGGCTGTTGCCAGCCATTGGTCAAACAGCTCCGCATCCTTCAACGCCAGATTCAACGCCCACTCGCGTTGTGCCGCGGTCAGTCGGCCTTGGCGCTGAGCCTCGGTGACCCGGCACTGGGCGGTGCGGGCGGCTGATTCCCGGGCAACCTTCTCCAGCCGCAGACCGGCGGCGACCAATACATTCACCTCCTCACATTCCGTGGGTAGCGATAGATGTTCGCGCAACATCTCCAGCGCCTCGGTGGCTGTCAAACTCTTGTCATCTCCGGTGCGGTTCACGATCGGGGTCATGTTCACGATCGCCGGCTTGTTGGTCAGCGCCACCGAGTGCAACGCAACAAGTTTCCGGTCCGACTTGCGGATCAGCGCGACCGGAGAGAGATAGCGGTACTGTTTGGCGACCAGTTGTTCGAGGGCGGGCGGCGTCCAGTGCACCTCGGCGAACACCCCCACACCCTCCTCCACTTCGATCTGTTTGACCCACCCAGCCGCCGGGGCCTGCCCCGAGGGCGAGGTGTACCGCCCGCCAAGGGTCTGATGCTCGTAGTCGATGGGCAGGTCGGTGCCGTGCTCCTTGAAGGCCTCGAGCACCAGGCGGGCCGACTCGGCGTCCACCTCGAAATCGCCGCTGGTGCTCTCCACGTGCCCCCAGGGCACGATCAACACGCGGGTCGGCACTTTGGCACCGTCAAG
>JAGLWJ010000234.1 GCA_023133475.1 Phycisphaerae bacterium
AGGGGCGACGCTACAGACTAAATCGACAGCCCCTTTAGCCGTAGGGGACGCGAATCGACGGACCATTCGTGTCCCCCACGGCTAAAGCCATGGGCCACCCTACTACGAAACGCCAGGTTTTGGGTTCCGAGTGGATGAAGATCGAGACCATTGGCCAAGTTGGTGTCTGGTGGATTGAACGTCCAGCCGGCCCACGGGTTCCACCGCGAGTCGGGTTGTGTGCGGTGTTGCTTGTGGTTCCGCCGGTGGCGGCTGTGTTGACGTGGGTGGGCCTGCGTGGTGAGGCCCTTTGGCCTTGGAGCACGGTGACACCAGCCTTGCCAAGCCACCCGCAGTATTTGCTGCGTTATCTGCTGCTGTTGGCGGGTGGAGTGGTTTACATAGTGGGCAGGTCGGTTCCGGCTTGGGTTCGCCTGGCTCGCACCGCCCGTGCGGATATCGCCCAGGCCCAAAACGAGGTTCAGTCCGGTCGCTGGGAGCAGGCTGCCCTGCATCTGCATCGTCACGCCTTGCTCCGCGGAGAACTGAGCCGCCGTGTGGACCCGGCGGTGATCGAGTTGGATCAGGCTGCCCGCCCGCATCTGCCCACACATCGTCGTTTGTGCATATACTACCGGCGCTCGCCTCCGCCGGTTCCCGAGAGCCCCACCGCCGGATTCCAACCGCGTGTGGTGCCGCTCTCCATTGCGGGAGGCTGGTGCACCGGAGTGATCGTCGCGGTGTTGATGATCGGTGCCCTGACGGAGGCCCGTGATGCTTGGCTGACCGGTCAATGGCAGGCATTGGGCAACCTCGGTTTTGTGGTGTTGGTGTTGGCTTTGGCGGTGTACGCCTATATTTACACTGTTGGTTTCCTCGGGCGGCGGAGCTACTTCCGTTTCGCCCCGGGGATCGCCGAGTTGTTGCAGTTCAAGGTTCGGGCGAGCAAGACGCAGGCTGAGACGATCGCCCTGCGCAGTTGCGACGTGTTTATCGACCTGACCCGCCCGGCGGCGATTCTGGCGTTTGTCGAGTGCTCCAGCAACCGGCGCATCGCCGAATACCACCTCAGCCGATCCCCGCAAACCATCGAAACCTGCCTCCGCGCGGTGCTCTCTGATGCACCCGTGCACACGCTGCCTAACGGCGAATTGACCGGTTGATACGGGCATAATAAAGGCAAGAGGCAAGAGACAAAAGGTAAGAGGCAACAAGATGGGTGGCCCATCGCTTTAGCGGTGGGGGACGCGAATGCCTGACGCGATTTTACCCCAGCGCTACAGGCTTTTTCGGCAATCTCTTCGCATCTTCCACCGGCGGGACGCCGGTGCCACGACTTTGGACCTTGGACTTTGGACCTTGGACTTTGGACCTTGGACTTTGGACCTTGGACTTTGGACTTTGGACTTTGGACTGACCGGCGGGTGAAACCCGCCCTACTCAAAATGCGCTGAAACTCAGCGTCGCCTCCGCCACACCATTGCGGCGGTAAACGACAGACCATGTGCCCGGCTGCCCGATAGGGCCGCTGAAAGTCCAGCCGATACGCAGGAAGGTCGAGCCGGCAGACTCATCGTGCATCTGTTCGCCTTGCAATACGACCGCCCCCACGGCGTCGAGAATCTCGACCGACGAGGTGTCACCATCCGACACGTTCAGCAACTCGACCCAGAAGAACAACCGGCCGCCGGACAACGCCACCGACCGCGTGTCAAACATCTGACAGGTATCCACGTCGGCACATTCCGTCTGTGACAAACCCAAGACGCTTACGGCAAAAGCGTCAGCCATCTCATACTCGACCAACGCCGGCAACGAATAATCCCAACCGTCGAAGACCACCAACTGGAAAGCCACCCGCGTTACCCCCTCGCCGACCTCAAGGGTGAATGTAGTCGAAGCCGCCCGGGGGTCGGCGATGGCCACAGGCGGCCCGGAGACGGGGGTCCACGCATAGCTCAGCACGTCGCCGTCGGCATCAAAAGAGGCTGAACCGTTCAGCGCTCCGCTCTCGCCAAAGTCGATCGAGTTATCCGCCGGCGACACGACCGCGGCAGTCGGAGGCGTGTTGCCCGAGGGTGCGGGGCTTAGCAGGATTGCTATCGGGGCGGTGCCGCTCACCCCGCCAACACCGGAAATCACCCCCATGAAGAACCGGCCGCTGAGCGATTCCGGGAATGCGAAGTCGATGTCGAACTCGCCGTTCGCGTCGGTATGCACCAGGCTTTCCCGGCAATAGACCGTGGTGCCGGTGTCCTGATCGACCAGGCTGACACACACGTATTCATCCGTGCCGGTCACCCGCCCGCTCATGTTGTAATCGACCCCGGTGGTGTAGAAGAAAGCAGGCGGGGTCGGCTCATACAGCTCGATTCCGTTCATGTCGAACGAATCGGTCGGCAGTGACGACTCGACGAACCCGGCGGTTGCGTCGACGTCCAGTTCGTTCTGTGAAGTGAGCACGTCACCCTCTTGGGCGACACCGTCGTTGCCCACCACCTCGATGAACCCGCTGGGGGTGCTCTGCCCGGTGACGTCGAGCACCTCATAGTGCAGATGAGGCCCGCTGGAGTATCCGCTGTTGCCGCTCAGGCCGATGCACTGCCCGGCCGCCACCAGTTGCCCCGCCGATACGCGGGCACCTCCAGGTGTGAGGTGGGCATAAACGGCTTGAAACCCACCGCCGTGGTCGATCCACACCGCGTTGGAGGGTGTGTCCGGATCGTCAGGGAAGCCGCCGGGGTTGTCGGGATAGCTATCCTCAACACGAATGACCCTGCCGGGGGCGACAGCCGCAATCACCGTCCCAATTGACATGGAGATGTCCCAGGCGAAACGCCCCTGGTGGGTGAACTGACCGTTGTTGTCCTGTCCGATAGTGCGGGTGACACCCGCAGCCCAGGGCAGGTGAAAACACGGCAAGTCGCTCTCGTCGAGCGGCTGAAAGGTGGCGGTCACCCATCGGTCCTGGTCCATCAGGATCGAGGTGGTCGAACTGCTGTCAGCCAGGTCCCCGCTCCAGCTTACGAACTGCCAATCGGTTGGTGGTATGGCGGACAGGGTAACACGCTGCCCGGCGGCATAGAACTCAGAGCCCGGCGGCGGGCTGGTCGAACCTTGTCCCACGACAGAGACAGTCAGAGTATACCCGGAGCCCGCACCATTGGTGTTGTCATTCTCGTTTGACGCCGGCGGGGCAATGTTGTCATTATTGTTCGTGTCGCTGTCAACCGGCCCGGCGCCTCCGCTACCAATGGGGCCGGCCCCACAGCCCGGCAGTAAAACCGCAACGCCGCCTGCCAGCAGAACCATCAGCACCTGGATACATAGGTGTTTCTGCATGATCCCGATTATCGCCGGGCGGGATCGAATTCGCAACATGGGTTTGCTGCAGCTTGTAGCGCAGGCTTCCAGCCTGCAAGAAGGTAGGAGGCATCGGAATATAGCCCAAGGTGAAGCGAAGCGAACCCTGGGTTGGCCCAGGGCTTTAGGGTCTGTTGATGTAGTCATTCGGAGTGACCCCCAATGTACCGTCTCCCCTTGTGGGTGACGAGAAACGAGGGTGCGCCTACTACAGACAGCCCCTTTAGCCCTGGGGGACG
>JAGLWJ010000235.1 GCA_023133475.1 Phycisphaerae bacterium
GGGTGGCCCATCGCTTTAGCGGTGGGGGACGCGAATGGTTCATCCGAACACCATCGGACCCCGTAGCGGCATGGGTACTTGGATTCGTGTCCCCCACGGCTAAAGCCATGGGCCACCCAGCCGATGGCGGGTGGAACCCGCCCTACTCGACTGCCATCACCTTGGCATATTCCTTGTGAAGCTCGGGGGCACGCTCCTGGAGATCGGCTTCGTCGCGGAAGACCTTGATTACCTTGGTGGCGCCCTTGCGAGTTGTGACCTCAATCTGCCCGTCCGGATTCACCCGGAAGCTGCGGGTGGTGGAATCCGCGTCTTCGCCCAGGCTGAAGCTCATAGGCCCATCCTCGTCCCAGGAAAAGAAGGGATGCCCAGGCAGACCGGGAAAACGCACACTGCCGCCCAGGCGAATCTTATCGACCTGTTTACGAGCGTTTTCCATGGTTTCGCGGGCATTCTTCATAACCGATTCGATCTGCTGCTTCCATTCCTCGCGACTGCGCATGAACGTCGAGTCCGGGCCGACTTGAATCTGGATGTTCGAGCCACTGGTTGCCTGCTCATAGATTTCGTATGCGTCGGAGTCGGCGGTCTTGAAAGCTTCAACATCTGCGTAAGTTGCCTCGGTCTCATTGCCGTCGCGGTCGGTTCGCTTGACGTTGATCTCGCCCCCGTCCTGCTGGGCAATAGCGATGGACTCTCCGTCGCGCATCACCATGGTGTTAATGGACTTGCGGTCATCGTCGACAAAAATCCGGGTGGTGATCTCGTTTATCTCCGGCAGCATGCTGCGGATGTCATCCGGCAGGCTTTGTAATTCCGACAAATCGCCGAGGTCCTCGATGTGCCAGTTGCCGTCCTCGTCTTTGGACAGAATCTTGCCGTGTGTCTTGACGATCTCGCGGGTGACGGCTTCGGGCGCGAAATCATAGAGCCACTTGATCTGGTCACCGGCAGGGCGGCTGGCCAACGTCGCGCTCAATACAAACTCCTTGCCGCCACGCAATACTTTCATCGCCGACTTACCCTCGGGGGCCAGTTCGCCGATCGTCTTGGCCAACCCTGAAACCCCCTCCGTAATGCCGTCCCCGTTAAACTCGACAATGATGTCGTGCTTCTCGAGCCCTGCCTTCTCCGCGGGGCTGCCCTGCACCACATTGACAACCATCACGCCGCCAACCGCCGCGGGAAGATGGGCCGCCAAAGCCGGCGAAACCTCAGCCAACTGGACCCCCAGCCAACCACGGCTCGAGTCCGCAGACGCGCTTACATAAACATTGAAGTTCGTGGAGTCACCCTGAGCCGGGCTAACGTAGAGACCCACTACAGGCGTGATCAATGCCAACATCAAACCAAACATTTTCGCGTTCATCGTTTTTGCTCCTTAAGATATTTCTTTTTCACTTCAACTCTGTGTGCTCTACACCGCACCGGTTGGTGGGTTCCACCTCGCTCCGCGAGGTTCCACCCACCCTACATATCCCCACCCACCGGCCAAGTCCGTGCATTGCTGCCCGGTTGTTCGTGAGTGCGGGTTCGTCTTACGTCGATTAGATAGATGTTCCCATCAGTGCCACGCACCCCGTAGACACCCCGATCAATCGCACGATCGATCCGGGTGGGACGGTAATAAACCGGCACCAAACCACCGGGCAACCTCCCGGATCGAACCGTGGGCCATCGCCCCGCAGGCTTTACGCCCACGGCCAGCCCCTCGGTCCGTTGAGCCGTGTTGCCAGTCCCGTTTTCCGCAAGCTGTTTCTGCGACGACGGCGTGTAGACCCACAGCATCGCCAGGATGGCTGCCGCCACCGCACCGGGCAGCAACCACCACGCACGGTGATATCCTCGCCGCCCCCATACGTGAGACACCTGGGACGAGCATACGTCCCCCGTCGCCCCGTCCGACAGCAACGAGCGCAACGCTTCACCTGCCAAGGCATCGATCTGCTCGGAGCGTTCCATCACCTCACGGGCCTGCGGGTTTCGGATCAGTTCGCGGCCTAAAGCCAAACGCTCGTCCGCATCGAGTTCCCCGTCCAGAGCACGGTTGATTTGCCGCTCCAGGTTGTCGTCAATCTCTGCCATTGCTAAACCTTGCCTTGCAACATCTCCCGCAGCAACCGCCTGGCCCGAACCAGCCGGGTCTCCACCGTATCAACCGGAAGCTCCAGCAGCTTGCCGATCTCCCGGTAGCTCCATCCCTCCACATGCCGCAGCACGAACGGCTCGCGGTACAGAGCCGGCAACGACTCGATCGCCTCCAACACCAGCCCGTGCTGCTCCGTGGCGATGAGCTGGTCAGCCGGAGTCTTCGACTTGGCCTTCACCGCCGGGGCGTTTTCCAACGACTGAGCCACCACCCGGTTCCGCGAAACCTCGCGCCCGGCGTCGATGGCTGCGTTCCTGGCCATCCGATAAAGCCAAGGGCGCCAACGCTCGACCGCCCGCAGATCGCCGATGCGGTTCCACGCTACGGTCCAGACCTGTTGGGCGACGTCATCGACTCGGTCGCGGTCGCCCAGCACACCGAAAATGACGCCTTTAACCCAGCCGCTCTGACGGCGGACGAATTCGTCGAACGCATAACGATCACCGCTGCGTATCGCCTCGATCACAGCCTGCTCGGGATCATGGTTAGCAGAAACAGCCATCGTCATCTTCACCCATACAGACGCTCACCCCGGCGGTTCCCTGTCACAATTCCGGCAATAAAATACCCGGCTTTGCCGTGGGGGACACGCATCGTTGTAGGGCGGGTTTCACCCGCCGTTGTGGCATCGTGCGGTGGGTAGAATCCGCTCTGCAACCATTTTCCATTTTTTTAGATGCGATTGCCCTGGGTTCGGTGGTGCCTGGATGAACCATTCGTGTCCCCCACCGCTAAAGCGATGGGCCACCCACCCCCACATCTCTGCGGCGGGTGGAACCCGCCCTACGGTTAGCGGCGGCGACGGAGGGCGCGGTCCATTTCTCGCCGGTGCTCAGCCTTTTTGAGGGTCTGGCGTTTATCGGTGTGGCTCTTGCCACGCGCCACCGCCAGCAGCACCTTTGCTAATCCGCGTTCGTTGAAATAAACCTCCAGAGGCACCAGCGTCAGGCCTTTGTGGAAAATTCTGGTCTCCAACTTGCGGATTTCCTGGCGGTGCAGCAACAATTTGCGACGACGCTTGGGCTCGTGGTTGATGGTGTGCCCGTGAGAATAAGGGGCGATGTGGAAGTCCCGCAACCAGGCTTCACCATCGGCAATATACGCGAAGGCCTCCTCGAGCGATGCCTGGCCGGCCCGCAGGCTCTTGACCTCGGTGCCGCATAACACCAACCCACACTGGAGCTTGTCGAGAATTTCAAAGCGGTGGTGGGCTTTGCGGTTTCGGATTCGTGGGGTTGCCAGGGTCTTTTTTGCCATAACTACTTGATCGGGTGGAAATTATCGCATAAGATGCCGCAGTCGGACAGCCTGATGGCTACACCCGCACACGGCGGGATTTTATAGATATGCCAAAAGTTTGCAACCGCTGGCGTTCGATGCAGGTATATGAGAATGCAAGGCAAAGATGACACACTAAAGGCCGGCACCATGGAACGAATGCAAGAAGCCGAGTTGATCCGCCAAGCCAAATGCGGCGACCACGCGAGCATGCGCGAGCTGATCGACGCGCATAAAGACCGCTTGCACGCCTTCGTGTGGCGAATGCTACGCAACCATCACGATTCCGAGGAACTGTCACAGGATGCGTTTCTCAAGGCCTTTTCCGCATTGAATACCTTCGACACACGATACCGCTTTAGCACCTGGTTGTTCACCATCGCGTATCGGTTGTGCCTCAACCAACTGCGTCGCAAGCGTTCCCTGACCGGGGAGATGGACTTCAATCAGGTCTCCACCGATGATGAAGACCTTAGCGAACAAGCGGCTCAGAGCGAGGAAGCCGCCCGCCTCAAGAAGCTGATCTGGCAAGCCGTGGATCAGCTAACGGTTCCGCAACGGGCCACCGTGCTGCTGTTTTACCGGCAGGAGCAAAGCTGTGCGGAGATCGCCCGGATTCTGCAACTGCCGGTCTCGACGGTCAAAAGCCACCTGCACCGGGCACGGACCCGACTCAAGGGCATCCTCGAGCCGGCGGTGGCGGAGGATTTGAATGGGCTCCGCATCCTGTCGAGGGCAGCCGGGTAAAACCGGGCAGAGGCCCCCTGTAGTCGGTAAGGCGGGTTCCACCCGCCTTCTCCGCGGCGAAGGGAATCGGCCCATGCGTGTGGCGGGTGGAACCCGCCCTACATCTTGAGAATGTTATTCTTATGTCAGGATTGACCTGCCACGAGGCACACAACTTGTTCGAGGCTTATCTCAACGACGAGCTGTCCGGCCCGCTGGAGACCGAGCTTAACGCCCACCGGGTGCGTTGCTCCGCTTGTCGCCATGAGTTGGCTTTGCTGGAGGTGGCGGGCCAGGTCATATCCACCGACGAGCGTGCACCCTTGCTGGACGATGAGTTTACCGCGAGATTGCTGGCTTGTGTTGCCGATAAACAACCCCGGCGTCAGCTTTGGCGGCGGCGGGTGGTGCGGATCGGGGTGCAGGGTCTTGCGGCGGCGGCTTGCATTGCTTTTGCTGTGGTTCACTTCCGCGGCCCGGAACCCAGGGTGGCGGGTGAGCGTTACACCGCCGAGCACCACACTACCGGGCAACACTCGGCTGACCCACCAGGCCCAGTTGTGGGGATCGAGGAGCCGGTCTTTTCCCCGGTGACTTTTCAGGCCCAAGTGGAGCAGGCATTGACAGAATGGCGCAATGACGCATCATCTCTCAGGAAGATATATGAATTTATCACCCCGCAGATTCACGAAGAGATGAGGCTCGGGCGACCTGAGGATGTCCATGACCAACCTGACCTATTCGAGCCCGGCGAGCACCTCTCATTCCCCGAGGGTGTTGCCGTCCCCAATCAAATTATCGAAGACATCTAGCGCTCCGTCACCGCTGATTCGACGGATCAGCGGCCCATGGGTGGCCCATCGCTTTAGCGGTGGGGGACGCGAATGGTGCGCTGATTCGTGTCCCCCACGGCTAAAGGGGCTGTCGATAAAGTCG
>JAGLWJ010000236.1 GCA_023133475.1 Phycisphaerae bacterium
GGCGACGCTACAAACTAAATCGACAACCCCTAAAGCCATGGGCCACCCATAGGAAGACTTTTGTGCTTGCATTGGCGGGGGTGGTTATGCTGTTGGCGCTGGGGCGTGGAGTGGCAGCCCCTGCCAGACCCCAGCCCCCGGCAGCGGGATCGCTGGCTGCCTATGCCCCCTCGGATTGTGGTTTGTTCATCCAGATCGAGCGCCCGACTCGGATCAATCCGAATCTGCGTGACGTCAATGCCTGGAAGCTGCTGGGTGTGCTGTTCGGTGCCGAGATGGCTGACGGCGAATCCTCCACCGACTGGTATGACGTTTTGGTGGCCAATCTGGCGGGCAAATCGGCGTCGGCGATGCGGGAGTTGTTCAGCGAGCGGGCGGCTTTGATGGCCCCGACCTGGAAGCGGCTGGCGGACGGCGTGATTGTGATCCAGATTCCCAATCGCACCGTGCTGAGGCATCTGGTGGGCCCGGGCATGGTGAGGACCGAAAAGCGGGAAGGCCGGTTGAAGGTCTACGAAACCATGCGTGGATTGCGTATCGCCACCGACGGGCGGACCGTGCTTATCGCCCAGCGTCAGGCATCGTCGGATTTGTTCTCGCGGTGCCTCGAGCTTCTCAAGCATCGCGGCAGGGACTCGCTGCTGAAGGACCCGCGGTTTGCGGCAAAGGTCAGGGAGCTGCCCCGCCAGAGAAAGATTCCCCAAGGGTTCTTCTACTTTGCGAATGAGACCGGCAAGACGCCCACTTCGGCAGAGGCGGATGGCGAGCCCGAGGCTGATGCGGCGGGATTTTGGCCGGTGCTGGAGTCCGGCGTGGTGGGCATGTACGTGCAGGGCAATCTTGTGGATTTCGCCCTGCGGGCCTCTTTGGGCCATCCGCAGGAGCGAACCAGCCCGCGGGTCCATTTGCAGTGGCTTAAGCAGCTTCCCCGCTCGACGCTGGTGGCATGGGCGACCTCGCTGGACGTGGATGCCGCCTTCGAGCGTTTCCTCAACCCCGGCCCCGATGCGGTCACCGCTCAGTACGCCACCTTTTTGGCCGAAGCGATAGACCCCGAGCGGTTGAAGCGCGACGTGGTGAGCAAGATAGGCCCGCGCCTGATGCTGGCGTGGGGGCATGATTTCGTGGTCGAGGAAGGCGGTTCGTCGCTGGCTTTGCTGGTTCAGTCCACCGATGCCGACGGGGTCAAGGATGCCCTGGACGTTGTGGTGAGCCGGCTGGTTGACGCGATCAACGTGTTGAATCCCACCGACGAGAACCCGTTGCGGATTACCACGGAAGAGATTTTCGGCACGGAGGTGACGGTTATCGAGTTGGCAGACTACTTCGCGGAGCGGGCGCCGGGCAGCGTAGCGTCGTATCTGGCTTCGACCATGCGGTTGTGCTACGCCTCGCTGGACGACTGGGTGCTGGTGAGTTGGAATGTGAACCACATGCGCGAGTTGGTTAACGCTCATAATGGTTATCGCCCGGTGCTGGGCGCGTTCACGGACGTGGCCCGGTTGAAAGCGTTGCGGCGAGGCCCGACGGTGTTAGGCGTTGGTCAGTTGGCCACCGCTGCGGCGGTGTTGGGTGAATGGCTGGACCGGGCTGAGCGGCGACCCGATTCGATACTCAACCTCTATGCCCGAGGCCCGGTGGATGATCCGTCTCGCCAGAGACGTTTGTTGGGGCTGGGTCTGGCTCCGCAGACTCAACCCGGGCGTGTCGAGGTGGCCAAGGTTTACCAGGAAGGGCCATGCCACAATCTGGTCGAGGTGGGAGACCGGATCGTAGCCGTCAACGGGCGGGTGCTCGAGCTGACCGATGCCAACGGGGACTTGCGTGAACGTGCCCGCGAGTTGCCCGACGGGCAGAGCGTGACTCTGCGTCTGGAGCGTGCCGGCACTTTGACCGATGTAAGCATAGTGGTTGACCGCCCCAGGAACCCCCGGCAGGAGATTGTTGCCGACGCGGTGCGGGCTTTGCGGCACTTTCAGACCCTCAGTCGGCATCTGGCCTTTGCCACGTTCACGGTTTCGCGCAGCCGCGGGGACTCTTACCAGGCCCATTTCCGGTTGCGATTCAGCGGGAGCCCGTAAGTAAGGCAACAACCTCAAACAAGACGCCCGAAATGATGTCCTTTCCCATAATTGCTGCAATCGGGGCGAGAACCATCCAGGCGGCTGATGCTTTTGGGCGTTTCTGGTTCTTTGTCTGGCGGATGTTTTACTGGCTGTTCGTCGGCATGCCGCACTGGCGGAACTGGCGGATAGTAATGCCTCCGTTCTTCGAGGTGGGCAATCGCACTCTTCCGGTCATCCTGATCACCGGTTTGTTTGTAGGCCTGGTGCTGGCGGTGCAGAGCTATGACCAGCTTGCCGAGGCGGGCTTCGAGCAGCGCATGGGCGTGCTGGTGAATCTGACTCTGGTGACCGAACTAGGCCCGGTGCTGGCTGGTGTGATGCTTGCCGGGCGGGTTGGCGGAGCCTTGACCGCGGAATTGGGCACGATGAAAGTCACCGAGCAGATCGACGCCCTGCGAGTCATGGGGGTGGACCCCATCCGCTATCTGGTGGTCCCGCGTTTTCTGGCCTGCCTGTTGCTCACTCCTCTACTAACGTTTTTCTGCGACCTGATGGGAGCCACGTCCGGATGGTTTGTGGCGGTGGTGTTGAAGGAAGTCCCCAACGAGCCCTACTGGTACTACGTCTGTGATTCGATCGAGCGGTGGGACATTATGGTGGGGTTCCTCAAGAGCGTTGTGTTTGGTGGGGCGATCGGGCTGATCGCCTGCTACAAGGGGTTCCACTGCCGCGCGGGGGCAGAGGGCGTGGGGCGCGCCTGCACCGAGTCGTTCGTAGCCAGTTTCCTCGCCATCCTGATTACCGACTTCTTCATGGCGACCTTTTTCCAGGGGCTTTACAAGGCACTATATGGATTCAAGTCGCTGATTAACTAGAGAGTCGAAGTTGTGACAGGTCTCGCCGCCAAGT
>JAGLWJ010000237.1 GCA_023133475.1 Phycisphaerae bacterium
AGGGGCGACGCTACAGACTAAATCGACAAGCCCTAAAGCGGTGGGCCACCCGCCTGATGCCACAAAATATGGCCACACCTGCCAACCACCACTGGGCGGCGGGGGCGTGACAAGTGAATTATTGAGGGTACTATTTCCGTTACGCCGTCTTCCGGGAATGGGGATAATCGGCGTCTTTTTTCGCTCCGCGAGGCGACCTTTTTGGCACGCAAATTGCGCTCGATCGTCTGGCGAAAGTGAAGACCGCAAATGCATTAGGCTCAGGTGATGCCTCCCCAGGGCTTAGGAGGAGTGCGACCCTCTGCCGTAAAGAAAAAGGCGAAAGGATCAGAGAATGAGCACGAAACCGTTTAACGCCTTCGAGATGGCTCAGACACAGTTCGACAAGATGGCTGAGCTGCTTGGCCTCGACCAGGCTACCAGAGACTTGTTGCGGCAGCCCATGCGGGAGTACCACTTTAGTCTGCCGGTCCGAATGGACGACGGCAGCGTCAAGGTGTTCCGCGGGTTTCGCGTACAGCACAACGACGCCCGAGGCCCGGGCAAGGGCGGCATTCGCTTCCACCCCCAGGAGACGATCGACACGGTGCGTGCCCTCTCAATGTGGATGACGTGGAAGTGCGCGGTTGTCAACCTCCCACTGGGCGGAAGCAAGGGCGGCGTCATCTGTGAGCCGCACAGCCTCAGTCAGCGAGAGCAGGAAGGCCTCTGCCGGGCCTGGGTCCGCCAAATTGCTCGCGACATCGGGCCTGTCCGCGATGTTCCCGCCCCGGACGTCATGACCAGCGGGCAACACATGCTCTGGATGCTCGACGAGTTCGAGCATATCCACGGCGGCAAGTACCCGGGCGTCATCACCGGCAAGCCCGTCGGCATGGGCGGTTCGCTAGGCCGCACCGAAGCCACCGGCTACGGCGTCGTGTTCACCATCCGCGAGGCGCTCAAGGAACTGAACATCAAAGCCCAGGATACAACCGCCTGTGTGCAGGGCTTCGGCAACGTCGCCCAATACGCCATCGAGCTCTATCAGCAGATCGGCGGCAAGGTGATCTGCGTCTCCTGCTGGGACCAGGAAGCCAGCCAGGCCAATTGCTTCCGCAAGGCCGACGGCGTTAGTCTGGAGGAGTTGCAAAAGATCACCGACCGCTTCGGCGGAATCAACAAGCAGAAAGCTGCTGATCTCGGCTACGAGGTCTTGCCGGGAGATGCCTGGATCGAGCAGGACGTGGACATCCTGATCCCCTCCGCGCTCGAGAACTCGATCACCGGCGACAACGTGGGCAGGATATCCAAGCGGGTCAAGCTCATCTCCGAGGGGGCCAACGGGCCGACGACGCCCGAGGCGGACCATGTTCTGCACGAGCGTGGCATCTTCGTAGTCCCGGACTTCCTGGCCAACGCCGGCGGCGTCACGTGCAGCTACCTCGAGCAGGTGCAGAGCAATATGAATTACTTCTGGGAGAAGGACGAGGTGCTCGGCAAACTCGACGTGATGATGACGACGGCGTTTATCGGCGTGAGCGACATGGCCAAGAAACGCAAGTTGTACATGCGCGACGCCGCTTATGTGATCTCGATCGCGCGCGTTGCCCAGGCATGCAGGGACCGCGGCTGGGTTTAGCCCGCATTTCTCGCACCACAGAGAACGCGGAGATCGCGGAGAATGGAGAATTGAGAATAAACGTAGGGCGGGTTCTACCCACTGCGCGATGCTACAGCGGCGGGTGAAACCCGCCCTACACCTGACCCACATTTTTTATGAACGCAGAGGCGCAGAGAGCGCAGAGAAGAAGGGAGGGCACCTAACGACAACGCTTCCCATCCCCCCATTTTCCATTTTTAATTTTCCATTTTCCATTTTCTGCGTGCTCCGCGGTGGTTCTTTGGTGTTGGTTTTTTGCATGACGATCGCGGACAGGCGTTCGACAACCGCCTCCCATGAGTCATCAGCTACGCTTTGCAGGCGCTTTCGTCTAAGCTGCGTGGTTGGAGGTGCGAAGCTCCCCTCGCCGTTGGTGGGCAGCACCCGGTCACACGCCCGGGCAAATCGGTCAGCCCCGTCGGCGATGATTATATGCTGGTCATAAAGGCGGGCTTCCGGCAACGGCGTGGAGGCCACCGCCAACCCGGCAGCGAGGTACTCGCGCATTTTTATGGGGTTCACCGAGCGTGTCATGGCGGTGCGCTTGAAGGGCAGCATGGCGGCGTCGAAGGCCCGAGCATAGGCTGGAAGTGCGGAATACGCCCGCCGACCCAGCAGATGAACATTGGGCACGCCACGCAGGCTGGTGACATCAGTAAGCACTTCACCGATCAGCACAAAGGTGTAGTTCGGGCGCTTGCGGGCCACCTCGGCGATCAGCCGGCAATCAATCCAATGGTGCAGCACCCCGAAGAAACCGATCATCGGATGACCCAGGCCAACCAGGCCCGCCGGAACCGGCAACTCCTCTTCAATCGCCCGGGCGAAGTGTGCCGTGTCAACCCCGTGACGCACCAGGTGCGTGCAGGGGTGCAGCGGGCTCTTGGACTCGAACAATGCCGCCGAGGTGGTGATCAGCACGTCGGCGACATCGATCTGGGCGCGTTCCTCGCGGGTGACATACTCCGCGTCGAACCCCTCGAACCGGGCGTGCTCGTCAACACAGTAATACACAAACCGCTCTTCGTCGAACCTGCCGGCCAGAAAGGCGGTGTCCGGGGCAAAGGACCAAATCTGCACCGGGCGCCCGGCGGCACCATCGAGCCGCGACATTGCCTTGCGAATCGCACGGGCAACCAGATGCTCATTCGCATTCTTAAGAAAACGACGGCGGGGAGCCGGGAACACCGGCGGGGTGATCTGCACCATGCTCGATGACACCCGCTGCACCCCCTTGGCGACTTTCCGCAAGGTGGACAGGGCGTTGAGCATATCCGCGCGAGTGGGGGCCGGGCGCCGTGTGCCGCGATAGTTCACCCACACCACGTGATTGCACCGTGCAAGAATCTTCATGATCTGATGCTTGCTTGTGGGATCATATTCCCAGTCGCTTGCCAGACAAATGATCGTGCGGTTGGTTATCATGGGTAATTCGTGCAGTTCGGCTCTACCGAGGAGTCTTGTCGGCACCGTAGTTGTAGTACCGGTAATAATTGTACCGATACCCGTAGCCGGCCCCGCGCTCCGTCCGCCCGACCAGCACGCACCCGGTGATGGGGATGTTGTTGGCCTGGAGGAGGCGGACGGCACGCTTGGTCAGCGGTTCCGGGGTGCGGTGCATTCGGATCACCATAATCACCCCCGAACAGTGCTGCCCGATGACCCCGGCATCGGTGACCGTGGTGGCAGGCGGTGTGTCCACAATCGTGAAGTTGTATTGCGACTCGAACCAACGAAACACCGGGCGTGCAGTCACCGCCCCGAGTAGTTCGGGGGCACTCCTGCCGTTCAAGTTGCCGGCGGCAATAAAATGCAGGTTGGGCACCGGCGTTTTTTGAATCACCTCGGTGTAGTTGGCTTTGCCGGCCAACAACTCCGCCAATCCCGGGGATTTCGGCAGATTCAACACCCGGGCCAGCGAACTGCGGCGGAAATCCGCGTCCACCAACAGGACGTTGAAGTGCCGAATCTCCCCAAGAGTAAATGCCAGATTCACCGCGGTGATGGTCTTGCCCTCGGCGGGCACGCTGCTGGTGACCGCCAGCACGGCGTGCTCGTTGTACTGATTGAGGCTCAACAGGCGGGTGCGCAGAGACCGGTATTGCTCGCTGACCAACGACGAGCAATCGTAATACGCCACCAATGCCTCGTTCATGCCCTCGCGAAGAGGGAGCGGTTCGCCGGCCTCTCGGGCATCGTCGGGCCAAGTGGTGGCGGGTTTTTGCGCCGGTTGCGTGCTTCCTCCGGCGCTGTCCACGACAACGTCGGCGAGGCGGGCCTGACGCTCCTGCTCCGCTTTTTTCAGGGCTTCAGCAATACGTCCCATGCCTGCTCGCTCTTCAAACAAAAACAACCGAACATATTACCCGGCAGCACGCGAGTGATCGGCTCTGTTGTGGTGACCTCGCGTTCAGTCATCATCATCGTCGTTCTCATACACGTTGTTGGCGCTCATAATCGAAGCCGGGTATTGGTACGCTTGGACAATAGGGGAGAATGGGAACAGTAGTTCCTGCAATCGCAATCCCACCCATCCCAGCGGTGTCGGAGGGACATATACGATGTCGTTTGGCTCCAGCAGCACGTTTTGTGTCAGATCGCCCTTTTTGATCATTCTGTCGAGATCGATGGTAATGGTCTTGCGTTCGTCCTTGTCCGGGCTGGCCCGAATGATCTTGATCCGGCTTCTCCAGGCCAGAAAACTCATGCCCGACCCCGCCAGAACATCCAAAAGCGTATCTCTGCCGGTGTAGGGTCTTGCTCCGCCGCTGAAGTCCGTCCCCCCCATGGTGCCGCCCATCCCGCTGTTGCTTCCGCCCACCATTCCGAAGACATAGAACTTCTTGCTGTTGTAGCCGGTAACCACCACTTGAACCTTGGGGGTCTTGTAGTAAGGGCGCAGCAGCTCGGTGAGTTTCAGTGCGATTTCCTTGGCGGTCATTCCGACGACCTTCACATCCCCGAGTAGGGGGAGGGTGATTTTCCCGTCGGGATGAATGTTTCCGCCGAGCCCGTCGACCTCCAGAATTCGCGGGGCTCGGATCAGGATGGCGTCCGGAATGCTCACACGGTATTCGATGGCGGACACCTGGACCTTGTTGGCATCGAGGAAGTAGCGGAGGTCTTTGTTCGTGCTCGAGCAACCCACCCCAGTCAGAATCAACCAGCCGACCCCAGTTGTTATCAGGGCTTTGCCCATGTCTTGAATCCTTGTTCCGTCGCCTGCCGGCACCTGTGGTTCCGCTGCCCGGCAGCCGACTCGCTTCTCTCACGACTCGACACTTGCCGGTGCCGATCGGTCCCGCTATCCCCCGGAACAGGGGTATATCCGGACACTGTGGTTTATCGGGTGGCCGGGGCTGGTCCTGAATATAGTTGCCCAGAATTGAGAATGGAGAATTGAGAATGGAGAATGGAGAATGGAGAATGAAGAAGCGTGGCGATCGCAACCGCGCCGGTGTGTTTAGCGGCGATAAGTCCGCAACGTTTAGCGGCGACAATCCACAGCGTTTAGCGGCGACAAATCCGCAGCGTTTAGCGGCGACCCGAAGGGGAGCGTGGAGCGTGTAGTAGGTGAGCATGAAAAACTGAGAAAACGGCGTAACCAACAGTTGTAGGGCGGGTTTTACCCGCCGTTGTGGCATCTCGCGGCGGGTAGAACTCGCCCCACGTTTATTCTCAATTCTCTGCGATCTCCGCGCTCTCTGGATGTGAGAAATGCGGGATAGGTGCATCCTCTACTTGTTGCCTTGTTGCCTCATGCCTCATGCCTCTTGCCTCATGCCTCATGCCTCTTCCTCACGGGTTCACTGAATGTTTACCCTAAACCGCGGCTTGCGACAGACCGATATTCCATGCACGCCGTAAGTTGGGTTACGCCTCACGGGGCGTGCGGAGCTGCAATGTACGCCGAGTTCTTTGGTCTGGCAGAATTACCCTTTAACAACACCCCCGATCCGCGCCTGTTCTACCCGACTCCGGACCATGAAGAGGCTCTCGCCTCCATGATCTACGCCGTCAGCGAGAGCAAGGGCTTTATGTTGCTGACCGGTGAGGCGGGGTCCGGCAAGACCCTGCTCACTCGAATGGTGCTGGAGCACTTCGGGAATCGTATCTGCGCCGCGACCATGAACTACCCGGTGGCATCAGCCAAGGAACTTCTGGCATCGGTTTGCAACGAGTTCAAGGTCCCGGTGCCCGGTGACGCCGACACGACGACTTATCGGCGTGTGCTGCACGATTTCCTGCTCGCCGAGCGTGCCCACGCCATACCCGTAGTGCTTATGATCGACGAGGCTCAGGCCCTGCCCGCGGACGGCTTCGAACAACTGCGTATGCTGGGGAATTTTGAGGACAGCAACTCCTCGTTGCTGCAAACGCTGATTATCGGTCAGCCGGAGCTACAACAGCTTTTCCAGAATCCCAACATGCACCAATTGCGGCAGCGAATCTTCCGCACCTTTCACCTGCATCCGCTAACTCGCGAGCAGTGTCAGGGGTACATTCAGCACCGCCTCGATGTGGTTGGTGCCGAGGGGGCCAGGGTCTTCCAGGACTCCGCCGTGGATGTCATTCATGATTACGCCCAAGGTCTGCCCCGCCTGATCAACACAGTTTGCGATAACGCCATGTTAAGCGCCTACTCGGCGGACATCCAAACCATCGACGGCGAATTCGCAAAGAGTGTGATCGCCCAGATGCTCACCATGAGGCACCCAGGTGTTTTTGGGAAACCACAGCCTACCCCTGAGCCCGTGCCCTCTACGTCATCCATGCCGAAGTCCGCGCCTCTCCCGCTTCAGCCGCCCACGTTTGCTCCCGCCTCCGCGCCCGTTTCGGTCACCCTGCCCGCTCTGCCCGACTACGGCAAAGAGTTCGGCGAGCGGATCAGACGGGTCGAGTCGGAGTTCGGCAGGTTGACCAACCGCATCGGTTTCCTCGAGGGGCAGATGAATCAGACCGCCAACTCGCAAAAGCAGACGCCTGCCGTGCCCACCAACCCCCAACTCGACGAGCTTATCAGGAAAACTCGTGACAAGCTGCTTCCTCTGCAACAGGCCACCGATAACCGGCTCGCCAACGTCATCCAGTTACTGGGTCGCGGGTTGACACCACCCGAAAATACCACCCAAGCCCAGCCGCCACGCCAGCCCGGAAAACCATCCACATCATCCGTAAGCGGCACCGGAAGCACCGGCCGGCGATCCACCGGGTTGCCCAGGCCCGACACCGGCACGTTTCCACTGATGCCCGATCCAAAGGCGGCTTCGGCAGTGCGCGATCAGCAGTTACGGCGGTTGGGTTCGATCGTCAGGCAAATGCCCCAGGATCGCAAAGATTGCAAGGCTGCGGTTGAAACCGCTAATACCCTGACCGGGGACAGGCTCGAGCCGGGGAACTCCAACGACTCCAACGACGACACGTGCTACCTTCCCAGCCCGACTCAAACCATGGCGAATGCGTCAAAGCGGTTGCGGAAACTCACCCATCAGGCTCAGACCTCGATGGATGATCTCCGACCGTTCATATCTGCCCTCAGAGCAACGAATCCCAAGCCGGGCAGTTCGCCTCCGCCATCCGCCGCGACCGGTTTCGACTCGCCCGTGGCATCACTTGTCGACGAGGTCACGCGCCTCTCGAACCTGGTGGACCAGTTGTAGGGTGGGTGGAGCTTCGCGGAGCGAAGCGCAACCCACC
>JAGLWJ010000238.1 GCA_023133475.1 Phycisphaerae bacterium
TGCCGGGCCTAGCGCGACCCGTCGAGACGCGAAACTGCCTTGCCGAAAACGGCACTAGCATTGTCATATTAAGCAGCATTGATCAGTACCGCGACGGCAGGTTTTCAACCCGCCCTACAGAAGATACCTCACTGGCTTCTGTTCATCTCCACAGCGGTATCGAGGCTTGAACTCAGGCCTGCGGGGCTTTGCTGCTCTTGGGGTTCGATCAGGCTCTGCCAAGAGCTGCCCGAGTCGATCAGGTTGCGGTCCAGGCTGCTCTTGGTCATGTTCAACTGGACGATTCGGCGGTCGCGGGTGGTCACCCGGTGGTCGCCGTTGAGATCACATCGCGGGTCCCAATTAGGCTGACCCGGACGTGACCCGAAGGCTGTCTCAACCAGCAGCTTGTCGGTCAAGGTCACACTACTGTCACCACTGGCATCACCGGGGATGGTCGTCGTCGCGGTGCCGATCGGCCCGAAGTCGGTCACGTCGCCGCCGGTGGGATGGGCTTTGCTCTTGAAGCGGTATTCGGTCTCCGGGGTCAGTGCCCAAACCACCGTGCCCGCCCAGTCGTCGAGCGTCTGCCACTGGGCTGCATCGGTCAGCAGCCCGTCTAAGCCCACATACTTACCGGTGGTCTCCTCGTAAACGGCATGGAGGATCGAGCCCTCGAACACCGTTCCGGCGTCGAGCAGCGGGACGGTGGTGGCGGTGGCCTGCCCCAGCGTCGGGGCAGCCGGCGTCCACGGCGCGTAAGTGAGCGTGTACGAACCGGTGCCGCCAAGATCGACCAGGTGCAGCAGGTCCTCCGGATAGGGGTCCCCAACTCCGGGGCGAATGATCCGGTGGGTGGTCCAGGCATTGTCACCGATGCGCACCTCGCGCCCGTCGGAGCGGACCACGCGGATGAGGCGGTAATCGCCGGCAGCGGGGTCATCGACCCGGATGTACGCCCAACCCGACGGCATGGTGACGGTCAATTGCACTTCGAGGTCGCCCGGGGTGGGCGAGCCGTCGGTGACTCCCTCGGTCACCGCCGTCACGGGCAGAATCTCACCGTCACTGCTATGAATCTGATCAGGAAGGTCCTCCATGTCCGGGGTATCGTTGGTCAGGAAGTCGGGCAAGCCGTCGTCCTGGGGATCGTCGATCCGCACCACGTGGTTCATCTCATGAATCTCGAGGCTCTCGATCAGCGTCAGACCCAGTTCACCGAGCGGGCCGGTCTGCTCGAAGGTGGCTGAGTATTGGGTGAACTCGCCTTGCAGCGTGGAGGTCATCCACCAGCGAGCCACCTTGCCCTCACTTGGCGCCAACGCGCCGAAGTCCACCGTCAAGGACGGCGAACGCTCCTCATAGCCTACCTGTGTCCCGATGATGGTGAAGTCTATCAACAATCCGTACTCGTTCTCGATGATCTCCGGTTGGGCGGAGGTGATGCGCAGGTTCTTCATCTCACCAGCCCCCTCGTTGCGGACCAGCAGCCCCAGGGCGAACGGCACCGCCGGCTCGACCACGCCCTCGGTGAACGGATCGTCGCTGTAGACGATCTTTTCGAGGAAGTAGTCGAAGTGCAGAATCGGGTTGGGATGCACGGTGATCGCCACCGGGAACAGCGGCATGTTCACCTCTTCGCCTTCGACAATGTAACTCATTTGCCCGCTGACGTAGTAAACCGTCGGCTCAACCGGGGCTGCGTCGTTCGACGGCACGATCACCCACTGGGCGGTCATGTCGTTCAGGGTGCCAAGCGATTGCGTCCCGTCCACCGCCGAGAGGCCGCCGGTGACCTCGGGATCGAGCACCCCAAACAGGTCGTTGGACAACACACCGTTCTGGTCCTTAATGAAAATCTCGACAGCCACGTTGTCGAGCGGGTACACGTCGCCGGTGTTATCGAGCGCCAGGGTCGCCTGGAACGCCGACCGGGTGACCACCGCCTGCTGGCTGATCTGGATGGTGACCTGGGCACAGAAGCCGGCGGTATCCTCGGTGAGGTCCTCCAGCAACATGTTCTGACCGTAGATGGCTGACTGCATGAACTCGGAGAACCCTTCCGCCTCGTCCGCGTCGATGGCGTCCATCAACCGCTGCAACTTGGCCTGCTGGACCTGCTGGTCGATGAAATCGGTGTTCCATCCTTGGGGCACCTGGTCGGTGGTGTGGATACCCTGGTCCCAGTAGTCGATGGTTCGGTTCCAGCGCTCGATAAACAGGTTAATCATCTCGGTAGTGAGATGGCTCGGCCGGGCCTGGGCCAGCATCGCATCGTGCTCAGCCGTCGAGATGGCATTACCCTGCTCGCTGCCGTCCGCCACCGAGTCCTGGAACAGGGTGATCCAGTCCTCAAAGACCTCTTGCTCCTCGGGCGGGCAGTAGAGCCAATTGTCGTCGCCGTATAGATACGCGGCGTAGTCCAAAAAGGCGAGCTGGCGATTGGCATGCTCGATGTAGTATGCCAGCTTCGGGTCGCTGATGTCCTCGTCGTCAAGCGGTGGGAAGAAGTCGTCGCCGTTTCGCCTCCCGGGCTCGCCGCCCTCGACCAGACACCAACAGGCTCCGCCGATGCCATAGATGCAGCTGATAATACCAGGCACCACGCCAATACCGGGGATGCAGCCGGCTATCGTCAGACCACAGGAGATTGGGTCGATAGGCCCGAACATCCCCGAGCAACTCCGCATCAGACCCCACGGGCACCCGATACCGGGGACGAAGCCTATGGCACAGTCCAGGATGGCCACCGCACACGCCACGTCGCACGGGTCGCAGGGCATCGTGGTGACGTAGGTCGGGTTGGTCACGATGGGCGTCCAGTCGCCACCACCGCCGGGACCGCCGGGACCGCCGGCCGGCGCTATCCAACCACCACCAGTACCAGGCGAGCCGGGGCACTCCTCCGGAGGCAGATTGAAGAACACCGGGCGGAGATATGTGATCGGAATACCGCAGATCAGATCGTAAGCCAGCTCAAAACGCACACCAACGCACTCACCGTCGCGTCCCTCCGGATTGCGCCCGAACTCGGTGTCCTCGATGATCACCGGCACCACTATCGTGCTCTGAGCCGGCAGGTCCCCAAGATCGTCGATCAGCGGCGTGATGTTGTATCGCGGATGCTCGCCGATCAGCAACCGGGCGGCGTCGGCTTGGATAAACCCGTGGTTGGTGATGGTGAAGTCAATCTGCAAGAAGGGCGATTCGAGATTGGTCAGGTCCACCAGCGGCGGATCGATGGTCACCACCGGCATCGGCACATTGGTCTCGAACTCCGCCTCGATCACGATCTCGTAGTTGTCTTCGATGTCGATCGGCTCGACGGTCCATTCGTAGGAGACCGCCTGCCGCGGTAGGAAGGCTTCGATCTGACGCTCGTTGCTGGCGGGCACCAGCAGCGTCGTGGCAAATCGGCCATGCTCCGGGGCGGTCACCGTGATGTCATAGTGCGCCTCGGTCAAACCCACAAAGAGCACGATGCCGGTATCGTCGGTAATCAACGTCTCTTGATACCCGTCCGCCAGGCTGATGACCGTGACGGTGGCATCCGCCACCCGTGGGCTGCCCTCGGCGTAGTAGGTGTACTCGTCGGTCACCTCGACCCGCAGATCGCCGACCGCGTCGGAAATCGCGGTGAACTCAAACGAAACCGCAACACCGCATTGCGAACCGCTCACCACCAAACTACCAGTGTAAGGCCCCAGCACCAGGTCATCAGCCGGATCGAGCTGTAAGACCACCGTGGCGGACTCGCTCGGTTGCAGCGGCCCGAATGTCTGCGGTGATGCCAGCCCCAACCAGTCGGTCGCCGGAAGCTGCACTTGCAACTCGCCGGTGGCAGCCCCGCCGATGTTGGTGACCACGAACTCGACGAAGGTCCTCTCTCCACGGAGCATGGCTGACGACAGCGAGTCCGGGTCCGCCACCAGCACCGGAAGCGGGTTGCGCACATTGACGTTCAGCGACAGCGTCGCCGTTGCGCCTTCGGTGGTCGTAAACGTCACCACCAGGTTGGCTGACGGGATCGAACTGTCCAGGGCGTTAAGGGTATATTCAATGGTGGCTGACGCCTGTGGATCAAGCCCGGCTGGTGCGGTAACCTCCAACTCGAGGTTCGCCGGCAGCCCGGTCACCTCAAACGTCAGACCCGTCAGCGGCGTATCACCGAGATTGCGCAGTTGCACGGTGCTGTTGGCCACGGTGCCGACCACCAGGTTGTGCCACCGCCCCACCGGGTTAGCTTTCATGCCATACAAGATGAACTGATCTTCCGGCGCGGGGTCCTCGACCACCGGGTGATCCGCCGACACACTATACACACCAGCCTCGTCGCCCAGCGGCGTAAAGACGTAGCTGAAGCTGCCGTCCAAACCGGTCTCCACCCGGAACACCCGGCGGGTGTCGCGGAGGATCAGCCGGATATCCACATTGACCTCTGGGGCAGGCTCACCACCGTCAAGCCAGGTCGCCACACCGGACAGCGTGACCGGCGTGCCGATCACACCCGTCTCGATGTCAGCCTGCACCGTGGCGGAGTACTCCGGAGCGAGTACCGCAAGCGGAATAATCTCGACATTGTTGGTATCGTCTTCCTCGCGGATCGTCTCCAAGGCATCGACCACGATGAAAATCCAGTAGTCGCCCGCCGTCTCCGGCAGATCGAACGACGCGGTTCGCATGTACAAGCCCGACGGGCCTATGATGTCCACGATGCTGTGCTGTGACATCATCGGGTCACCTTCGGTCGGGTCGGTGTCGAGCTGATCGTCATCCGAGAGGTAAACACGGTCCATCCAACTGCCGTTGGCGGTCCCAGGCCCAGTGTTCTCAACAACCCAGGAGACCGCGAAGGTTTGACCCACGTAGTGGTCATCCGAGGTGAAGAACTGGGTAATCTCGAAGTCCGGCAATTCGAGTTGTTGGATTTGCGTCTCGGTGGCGGTGATGTTGTTGTCTTCGCCGCCGTATTCGGTGACCGCGTTGGCAGCATCGGTTATCACAATGACATAGTAGTTGCCGTTAAGGCCCGGCGGGATGATGACCTCTTCGGTTCGCGTATAGGTGTCGTAGGCGTCGAGCATGTCAGCCTGCTCGAACTCGCCGAGCAACTCGTCGACGCCCGCGTCGTACTGAGCATCCTCGGACAAGTAGATGCGATCCAGCCACGGGCCTGTCGCCTGCCCGTTACCGTTGTTTAGAACCGTCCAGGCGATCTCCGCCGGCTCGCCGTCGTACACCACCTCCGCCACGACAACGCTGTCCACTACCAGGTCCGGGGTCTGGACGATAATGGGATCGGGGGAGATCAAGACATTGTTATCTTCGTTAAGATTCTCGTTGACGTTGTGGTTCGCGTCTGTTTCGATGATGATCCAGTACTCCCCGGGCACCGACGGCAGAGTGAATTGCTCGTTTCGCACGTATGACTCGGACAAGTCCAGATCATCGTTGTGGGTGAAGTCACCCAGCGGGGTGTCGTTGCCGTTGCCGAACTCGGCGTCGGGCGAGATGTAGACCCGGTCCACCCACGGAGCCTCCGCCGGATAACCTCCGCTGTTGATAACAACCCAGCCGATCTCATACGCTGTGCCAATCAGCCCGGACTCCGGCAAGAGAATATCCGTCACCTCCAGGTCGGGGTATATGACACGGTAGGGCGGGTTGAAGCAGAGGTTATCGAGGGCAGAGGTATCAGCCCCCTGTCCCAGGGTGAAGACAACCCGGTGGATTCCCGTAGCCAGAATCTCGACCAGTTCCTGCGTGGCTCCACCGGCGTTGTAGCTGCCGAAGAACAGTTCCTGATCGTCGATGTCGTATGCGGTGATGGTCGCGCCGGTCTCTTCGGCGTCGATCACATAGCAGGTGAAGATGTTTGTCGCTCCGGGCGTGTCGGTGCCCGGCACCACGAAACGCAGCTCGAGCAGGCCCTCGTCGAGCGGATCGGCGTTCGGATCGCCGAACACACGGTCGACGGAAACCGGCACGAACTCGGTCGGCTTGGCGTCGGTGATCTGCAAATCGCCACCAAGCACCTCGAAGACAGCCCCAAGATCACGGTACTGATCCGTGACCGCCGTCCCAGCCGGGTACTCCTCAAAGAGAATCTCCGTCGAGCAGCCGGGCACATTCTGGTAGACATACGATTGCGGGACAATCTGCGAACCGGTCGGGGCGGTGTTCCACGAAAGCTCCAGCCCGCTCACCCCCGCCGCGTTGGCGGCGAACAGGAAATATACCGGGTAAAGCCCTTCACCCTCGAACTCCAGGCTGTACCAGTAGTAGCGGAACGCATGGTCGGGCGAACTACCGAGGAACTGGTTGCCGACCATCAGGTAGTGCCCGTCATCGCACCCGATTCCGATTTGGATATCGATTTCCGGAGTGCTGGTGTTCCGATCCAACTCTTCGGTGATTTTCAGCAGGGTGGTGGTGCGCAGGATGAAGCGTTGCGGTTGCAGCAAGCGCACCGCGTCCGGCGGCACCACTGTGTCGGCAAAGAACGCCTCGAAACTGCTGTGAATACTGACCGTCGAGCCCGGGTGTGGGAAGTCCACTCGTGGGCTTAGCAGGTCGGCATCGGGTGTCATGGCGGCGATGTGCGACGGTAGCGGCGTGGTGCCTCCCCCGATGCCCAGGAATATCTCGACGAAGAATCCGTCACCGTCCACGGTCGGGACGGTTGTTGATTCCGCCTCCGACAGCGGGACATAGACCGCCCACGCCGGCACGCTGGTCAGCGCTGCAAAACACCCCACACACAACAGAACAATAGTCCAATGCGCGCGCAATTGAAGCTTTCGTGTTGACATGATTATTAAATCCTCCGATAGACGGGTGGCCCACCGCTTTAGCGGTGGGGGACACGAATCGGCGGACCGTTCGCGTCCCCCACCGCTAAAGCCATGGGCCACCCCTAATCCCTCATTTGAGCTGTAACAGAACACTACTACTGCCCGATGCCTGCGCGGCGTCTGGCCAATAATGCTCCCAAGGCGAGCAGCAGAGCCAGCCCGGGTTCCGGCACGATGATTGTTGCACCACCGATCACCGTCTGGGCGAAATCGGGGATGTCGTCGCCGTATTGGTCGAACAGTTCCAGCGCTGCCGCGTCGATCGTCACCTCAAATGCCCCCCAGGCATCGAGCGAGGTCTCGACCTCGATGATAGCCAGCAGATCGTTGACCCCAGCCGTAGTCGTAACCTCGATATCCGGCGGGCTGGTCATGTCGCCGACCGCCAGCAGGTCGTCGTCGATGACCATGCCCTGGAACAGATCGTTGAAACCATGGAAGCAATACTGCGGATCATCATGGCCGAAGGCGCTGAGAAACCCCACCGACCCGGTTGCCTCGGGCTCGGGAGTCAGCCCCAGTTCCAGGTAGAACCCGGAAAGCTGCGTCGCGTCCACCAGGCGGACCTCGAACTGCGCGGTATCGCCAGGGGCTACGAGTATCTCCTCCGGGACAATTTCAAGCGTTGGGGCAGCATCAGCCCCGGAAACCACGGCAAGGGCCAACGAAAGAGCAATAAAGGATCGCATTCGATTTCCTCCCCAACCTGCATCAACAGGCAAAAACCATCCCAAACCTTTATGGTTTTGGGCATTGTTCCATCTCTCTCAATATTTCCGGTACTATCTCTATCGCATTATTCCGGCATTGGCATGCAATTACCCCCTCTGGATTACCCCCCATCAAAGCATCGTAAACCGATCGCTGAAGCACCAGCATACCACATCAACCCCCAGCGAGTCAACAGGTTGTAGGGCGGGTTCCACCCACCGCACCATGCCACAAAGGCGGGTGGAACCCGCCCTACAACTGTGATTGCGCCGTTTTCTCAGTTTTTCACACTCCATTCTTTACGCTCACCTACTACACGCTCTTCTTCTACGCGCTCCACATTCCACGCTCCCCTTCGGGTCGCCGCTAAACGCTGCGGACTTGTCGCCGCTAAACACCCGCGTGCACACATAACGATAATGTTTCCCATCCCCCCATTTTCCATTTTTCATTTTCAATTTTCCATTTTCTCCATTCTCAATTCTCAATTCTCCATTCTCCATTCTCAATTCCTCTCAGCAGTTGGGGGTGCAAATGCTCATGCTTGCATCGTTGGCTCGAGTCGGCTACTGTCGCGAGTCTGCGGAGTGGTTCTGCGGAATGACATCAGAATGGTATATCCCAATACTTTTCGCAGGAGTTCGGTTGTGATGCTGCGTCTGCTCTTACCGGTTGTGGTTTTGGCTGTCACATCTCGTGGATCACTCGGCATGGACAAGGAACTCAATCCGATGGCGAACCCCGCGGCGATCGTCGTGTCTGGCAATGCCCGCTTTACCGTGCTGACCTCCGCTCTGATCCGCATGGAATGGGCACCGACCGGCTCGCTCGAAGACCGCGCGTCACTGGTGTTCGTGAACCGGCGCCTGATGGTTCCGGGTTTCGAGGTCGTTCGAGACGGCGGTTGGCTGTCCATCCGGACGGATCGGCTGACGTTGCGGTACAAGCAAGGCAGTGGGCCTTTCCGCGGGGACAACCTCTCGGTCCGGCTTACGTTGAATGGTAAGCCGATCGTCTGGACTCCAGGGATGGAGAACCCGGGCAACCTGAAAGGCACCTATCGAACGCTCGATTGTGTTTCTGGCTCTATTTCTCTGCCGCCGGGCTTGTTGTCGCGGGACGGTTGGGTTGTGGTGGACGATTCACGGCGACTGCTCTTTGAAGATCGGGCGGAGGCGCCTTGGCCCTGGGCCACCCCACGTGCGGGGAAACAGGCTATCGACTGGTATTTCTTCGGCTATGGTCACGATTACGGGCAGGCTTTGCGCGACTTCACCCGCGTGGCGGGGCGAATCCCGCTGCCGCCACAGTTCACCTTTGGGGCGTGGTGGTCGCGCTATTGGGCCTACTCGGATGCGGAACTCAAGGAGTTGGTTCAGGAGTTCGACCAGAACGACGTCCCACTCGACGTGCTGGTGATCGACATGGACTGGCACCTCGACGGGTGGACCGGATACACCTGGAACCCCAAGCACTTCCCCGACCCGGAAGGCTTCCTCCGCTGGGTGCACGAGCAGGGCCTACGGGTGACGCTGAACCTGCATCCAGCCGACGGTGTGAAGAAGCACGAGAAGGCATTCGCAGGCATGGCGCGGGCGATGGGCCTGAACCCTGAGACGGCCGACCATATACCATTCGACTGCACCGACCCGGGCTATGTGACCGCCTACTTCGACCATCTACACCATCCGCTGGAGCGTGAGGGCGTGGACTTCTGGTGGATCGACTGGCAGCAAGGCGAGAAGACCCGGTTCGAGGGGTTGGACCCGCTCTGGTGGCTGAACTATTTGCACTGGACGGACATGGAATGGAACCCGGCCCGAAACGGCAAACGCCCGATAATGTTTAGCCGCTGGGGCGGGCTGGGCAACCATCGGTATCAGATCGGGTTCTCGGGCGACACGTACTGCAATTGGGTTTCGTTGGCCTATCAGCCGTACTTCACCGCCACCGCCGGCAACGTGTGCTACCCGTACTGGAGCCACGATATCGGCGGGCATCAGCCGGGCCCGGTCGATCCGGAGTTGTATGCCCGTTGGATTCAGTGGGGCATCTTCAGCCCCATCCTGCGAACCCACACCACCAAGAACCCCAAGGCAGAGCGGCGGATATGGAAGTTCCCCGATGAGGTCTTCCAGGCTGCCCGGCAGGCTTTTCAGCTCCGCCATGCCCTGATCCCGTATATATACACCGCCGCAAGACAATGCTACGACACCGCCCTGCCGCTCTGTCGGCCGTTGTACTACGAGTGGCCTGAATTGGGCGAAGCCTACACCCACCCCAACGAGTATCTGTTCGGCGATGATCTGCTGGTCGCCCCGGTTGCCAGGTCGATCGACCAGATCAGCGGGTGTGCCGAAGTCCGCGTGTGGCTTCCGCCGGGGAAGTGGACGAACTGGTTCACCGGGCGTACCTATACCGGGCCGGATCAGATTCTGCTGTCGGTCCCACTGGATGAGATTCCTCTTTTCGCCCGCGAGGGGGCTATCATCCCCGCCCAGCCGAAGATGAAGCGTGTGAATGAGAAACCCGCGGACCCACTCATTCTGCACATCTGGCCTGGCGAATCGGGCAGCACGCGGGTGTACGAGGATGACAATGAGACGACCAGCTATCAGCATGGGGCATGCACCTGGACGCCGATAGCTCACAAACTGGTTGACGATCTACGATACGTCACCATAGACCCAGTCGAGGGTTCCTTTGACGGCATGCTCGTCGAGCGTCGTTATGAGGTGCGATTGCGTGACGTTTGGCCGGCGGCGGAAGTCGCCCTCAATGGCACCATGCTACGGAAGGCTGCAGGCCCCGCCGACCCCGGTTGGTGGTATGACGTGCAAACTTTGAGCGTAGTCATCCGTCTGCCGCGTCTACCGGTGAATCGTCGGGCGGAGATTTGTGTCACCCCGTGTTTGTCTCTGGCGGCAGGGCTTCGGGGGCAACTGAACCGTCTTGCGGAAGTCACGAAGATGCTGCCGGCAGATGCGCCGATTCGGCTAAACGAGTTGACCGAGCTTCGCCGCCGGCTCGCTGCCGGCAAGCTGTCTCCTCAAGAGATGTCCGATTCGATCCATCATTACGGGAAACGGCTGCTCGAAGCCTGGAAGGACTCGCGGGTGGCATCAGCCGCCGTTCGCCGCCGGGCGCTGATGCGTCTGTTGGGCGTTCAGTGCCAGGTTGACGTAACGGTGGCAGGTGACGGCGGCAATTGTATCAGCGTCAGCGAGGCGGTCGTGGTGTCGCCGGCGGCTGATGTTCTGGGGGCTGCGTCCGGTCGATTCGAGTTATCCGCTCCGCCGAACTGGTCCATTTCGGGGCCGACCACCTGGTCCGTAGCCCGCCTTCGGCAAGATCAGCCGGTTTCGTTCGCGGTAACGCTGACACTTGATGGGCCTTTGCAAACCACCGTGCTGGGATGGCGGTTCACACTGGAGGCTGACGATTTGCGGCTTGAGGTTCCTGGGCGTCAAGTGTTGTTTCCGTCGATTAACCGTTGGTGGGTGGTGGGGCCTTTCTCCGCGGAATTCAAGACGGGGCTTGATCAGGTGTTCCCGCCGGAGCAGAAGATTGACTTGCAAGCCACCTACAAAGGCGTCAAAGACCAGAAGATCGGCTGGCGCAAGGTGGGACGTGAAATCACTCCGGGAGCCGACTTTACCGAAGAGTTCTTCGTCAGGCTGAACGAGGTGTTCAGCGGGCATCATCATAATGCGGTCTGCTATGCCCTGACCTACCTGCACGCTCCGGTGGATACCGATGCTACGCTGGCTTTTGGGACGGACGACGGGGTGGTCATCTGGCTCAACGGCGAGGAGATACATCGCCATCAGGTAGGCCGGGCTTATCAGTCCAAGCAGGATCGCATTCCCGTTCGCCTGAAGAAGGGATCGAACAGCCTGCTGCTCAAGATAAGCCAATGGGGCGGGGACTGGGGCTTCTGCGTACACGTGGAGGACGCCGAGGGTCAGCCGTTGACTTCCGTAAAGCCGATCAGCCCGTAGGGCGGGTTTCACCCGCCGTCATTCGTAGGGCGGGTTCCACCCGCCCTACTGAGGAATACTATTATGTTGCGACTATTTACCGTGTTTCTGTCTATCGCGGGGACCGTTGCCGCCGACGATGGCTCCAAACAGGCCCCGAAACAACTCCTGACCATCCACTACCACCGCTTCGACGGTGACTACGACAAACCAAGCCTGTGGACCTGGGACGAACAACTAAAACGCACACCCCAAAACAAGGAACTCTTCCCGGTCGGCAGAGATGACTTCGGCGTGATCTTCAAACTGGACCCGAGCAAGTACGGGCGTCGGAACGACCGAATCGGCTTTCTCCCACGGCTGAAGCAGAACTGGGACTTCAAGGACAGCCCAGACCGCTACTGGTCGCCGGAGATGGGATACGAAGTCTATCTGGTCGAGGGGCGCAACCAAGTCTACACCTCCCCGCCTGACGTCCGCCCAAAGTTGCTCAGTGCGACCCTGGACCGCCCCAATACGATCACGCTGCACTTTACTCACTCCATGAAAGCGATGCCGGCTGACGAAATCACTTTGCGCGACCAGACCGGTAGCGTGAGAACTATCGCGGCGGTCACACCCGTAAACGCCCGACGAGGTAAGAAAGCCCGATGCTTCAAAATCAGGACCGCAAAACCACTCGAACTCTTCGAGCACGATTACGAAGTCGAGGTGCGCGGATTTGCAACCCGCCGGGTGCGGCTGGGCCAGGTGCTCACCAGCAAACAGTTCCATGATCCCGATGCCCAAATGGGGGCAACCTACACCCCAGTAGCCACAACCTTCCGCGTCTTTTCTCCAATGGCTGATGCGGTCGAGGTGGTGATCTCCCAGGCACGGACGGGCGGGCAGAACAACGCAGCCTACCCGATGACCAGAAATAAACACGGTGTCTGGTCCGCCACCATCGAGGGCGACCTGAAAAATCAATACTACGCCTACAAGCTCCGTGGGCCTGACCTGGACCCCAATCGCGAAGTCACCGACGTATCAGCCGTCTGTGCCCAGGGTCTGGACGGTTGGGCTGTGATCGTGGATTTGGATGCCACCGATCCGCCGGGCTTCGATCCCTCGGCGTATGTGAAGTTGCCTAACCACACCGATGCGGTCCTCTACGAGATGCACGTGCGCGATTTCTCAATCGCCGCCAACTCAGGGATAGAGCACAAAGGCAAATACCTGGGCCTGGCGGAGACCGGCACACACCTGCCCGGCGACCCGGGCATCAAGACCGGGCTCGATCATCTGGTGGAGTTGGGCATTACCCACGTCCACCTGCTGCCCGTGCAGGACTTTGAAAACAACGAAAGCAGAGACCAGTACAACTGGGGCTACGTGACCATGTTCTTCAACACGCCGGAGGGCTGGTTTGCCACCACGCCGGAAGGTGATGCCCGGATTCGCGAGTTCAAACAGGCTGTCCAGGCCTTCCACGAGCACGGTATCGGGGTGGTCATGGACGTGGTCTACAACCACACCGCCTCGCGGGCGACGTTCGAGTTGACCGCCCCGGGCTACTATTTCCGCATGCGCCCGGACGGCAGTTTCTGGAACGGTTCCGGCTGCGGCAATGAGATGGCCAGCGAGAACTCCATGGTGCGCAAGTTCATCGTGGACTCGCTGGTGTACTGGGCCACCGAGTACGGGATTGACGGGTTCCGCTTTGACCTGATGGGGCTGACGGACTTAGCCACCTTGAAACTGATCCGTGACCGCTTGCGTGAGATCAATCCGTCAGTGCTGTTGTATGGTGAGCCGTGGACCGGTGGGCAATCCGGCATAAAGCACATCACCGACAAGAATGCCATCCGCGGCAGTGGGATAGCAGCCTTCAACGACCACCTCCGCGATGGGATCAAGGGTGATCGCAACGGTGGCGCCCCGGGTTTCGTCCAGACCGGCGACCGCGTAGACCGCATCCGCAGTGGCATCGAGGGTGCAATCCACGACTGGGCTATCAGCCCCACCGATGTGATCAGCTACTGTGCCTGCCACGACAACCTGTCCACCTGGGACAAAATCGTCCAGTCGGCACCTTGGGCATCGTTGGAGATGAAGAAGCGTATGCAGCGTTTCGCCGGGTTGCTGGTGTTGACTGCCCAGGGCATGCCCTTCCTCCACGCCGGGCAGGAGCTTTGCCGGTCCAAGGGCGGCGACCACAACAGCTACAGTGCCCCAGACGAGGTGAACCGGATCGACTGGTCGTGGAAGAAAGCCAACAACGACGTGTTCACCTATTACCAGGGTTTGATCGCCTTGCGCAAGGCTCACCCGGTCTTTCGCCTGCACAGCCGGTCCGAGGTGGAGCGGCGGTTGCGGTTTTTGAGGAATGCGCCCGCGCGGCGTTGTCTGGCCTACACTATTGACGGCCGCAAACTGAGCGGGGAGACCTGTTCCACGATATTGGTCTTGTTAAACGGCGAGCGGCGGGATCAGACTTTTACCCTGCCGCCGGGGAGTTGGAAGGTGTCGGCCGACGCCGACCGTGCCGGCGTCGAACCATTGTATGATGCAGCCAGGAAGGTCAAGGTATCGGCCCACTCGGGGATGATCTTATGTCGGTAGCGTGTCATCAAAACCGTAGGGTGGGCAGGGCACCGGGTGGCACGGACAAG
>JAGLWJ010000239.1 GCA_023133475.1 Phycisphaerae bacterium
TCGCAAGCTGGCGGCGGCGCGGCCGGACGCGTTCCTGCCTTATCTAGCGGGCAGCCTCAACAACCTGGGCATGATGCTGAGAGAGTTGGGTCGTCGTGAGGAGGCACTGGAGGCGGCGCGCGAGGCGGTGGAACAGTATGTGCGCCTGACTCCATTAGCGCCGGCGAGGTATCTGCCCGAGCTTAGTATCGCGGTTCGTAGCCTCGTTCGACATCTTGAGAACACGGAGCACGATTGGCGCAGCGATTCCCTCGTCGCGGAGGCAGTCGCGTTATTCGAGCGTTTCACAGACCAAGATGCACCGATAGACGAATCCGAATCGTGAGTTGCCTCCAGAGCGGATGCCAACCAGGGCAATCGCATCTAGTTCACCATTGAGAATAGACGTATGGGCAGTGGGTGAAGCACGCCCTGGCATTAGCCCCCGGAGGGGACGCTGGAATAAAGCCCAGGGTGAAGCGCAGCGAACCCTGGGAAAGCCGGCCCCTCGACCTCAAGCCCCCAAAGGGGGCGATGGAACGTCGAGTTTTTCGGAGATTCCATCGCCCCCTTCGGGGGCTCGGATTGCACGGAATCGTTTACCCAGGGTTCGCTGCGCTTCACCCTGGGCTATATTCCGTCGCCCCCTACGGGGGCTGTTATGTGGTTACACGTCGAACTCCTGCCGCGCTGAGAATTAAAGCCAAGGTCATGGCAAGCATTCCACTACCGGCTGCACCACATGGGCTTGCAGGTGATGTAGCCGCCGGTGGGCTGGCGGGTTCGGCACGGCTGGGGGCTTGAGCGTCGGCCATCGCGGCATTTACGGCTTCCTGGGTGGCGATGCCCTTGTCCTCCGAGCGGAGCGCCCTGCCAACCGCCCTGGCGAACTGCTCAAACGGTCGGCCAAACACCGCCGCAACACCGGTTCCACCAGACACATTCACCGCCTCGACCTCCACCACGGCTTTGAGCTCGAACTCGACACCGGCGGGAGCATCGTACAAGTAAGGCAACTCCTGCTCGGGGATGATGACCAGATGAATATGCCCCAGCCCAGCCAACTCCTCCAAAAGCTGATCTCCGGTAAAACCGGCGGCAGCTTTGAGCACCTCCGGGCCGCCCTCCACCGCAAAGATTCCGTCAGGGGAAATCAGCCGCACTTGGCCGTCAGAAGCCCCTGTTACGGTCAACGACGCTTTGAATACAACCTGCGGCTCGGCGTCGGGGAATTTCTGTTCAACCTTGACCATCAAGCCGGCTGACAATCCGTCAAGATCGCCGGTGGGGTCCTCCGACCAGACCACCACCGCCCCCGAGACAAACACACCACTGAGGGCTGGGCGCTTGGTCTCATCGCGTAGTAGGCCCAGTTCATCGGGGCTGAACACGACCCGGCGGGTTTCGTTGGCGACGGCATATGTGGAAAAACAGGTGTCCGGTTCGCGGGAGTACGCCGTGGTTTCCAGGCCGAACTCGCGCGGGTTGAGCCCGGGCGAGACGGCGGGATCGCGGAAGTCCACTATGGCGTTGGCGATGAATCCGTTGGTCGAAATGCCCGGAGGCGGCAGCAACCTGGCGACGACCCCAAGCGGAAGCGTCGGGGAGGTGGTTTTGTACTCTTCGAAGGCTGAGTCAAACGCAACCTCTTTATCCGCCACAAACTCCCGCACCTCAGCCTTGATGTCGGCGTCGGTTTGCAGGACATCGGCCCACGCGGGCGGTGCCAGGGCAAACCCAACCAGTGCCAACAACCCAAAGACCTTGAGATGACCGTAAAGTAAATTACACATAATCTGCGCCCTCAATGTTCGAGCCCCCGGAGCCGGTTGCGCGGTCTCATAAAAGCCTGATAGTAGACCACACCATACCACAGCCTAGTCCAACAAGTAGAATACTTTACGCTCAGTCAAACGCAAAGTCGAGGTATGCTTTCAGCTCATTGCGGCAGGTTTTCAACCTGCCGCAATAGGTGATGGGGTATCCCATCCCGTTTCGCCGGGCAATCGCATCTAATTGAGAATTGAGAATTGAGAAAATGGAAAATGGAAAATGGAAAATGGAAAATGGAAAATGTGGGGATGGGAAACATTGTCGTTGGGTGCACTCCTTTCCTTCTTCTCTGCGTTCTCTGCGTCTCTGCGTTCATAAA
>JAGLWJ010000024.1 GCA_023133475.1 Phycisphaerae bacterium
GCCGCTAAACGCTGCGGACTTGTCGCCGCCAGACACACCGGCGCGATTGGGTTGAGAGATTCGTACCGCAAAACCGATAATCCCCAGGACCGAACGGCGGGTGAAACCCGCCCTACAACCAGACTTTGGACTGAACGAGCTGTGGTAAGTTTGTATATCCCTGCCCACAATGCCGGGGCGACGTTAGGGGCTTGCCTGGATGGGGTGATCCGCCAGACCAGGCAACCGGACGAGATCATCGTGGTCGATGACGGCTCGACAGACCACACTGCTCAGATCGCGCGGGCTGCGGGAGTGGTTTTGTTGCAACATCGGCACAATCGTGGCGTGGCGACGGCCCGGAACACCGCCATTCGCGCTGCCGCCGGCGAGTTGGTGGCTTCGCTGGATGCCGACCTGGTGGTCCCGCCGGACTGGTTGATGCGGATGCTGGACAACTTCAACCGCCGGCGGCGGATCGTTGGATGCTGCGGGCAGGTGATTGAAAAGCACACCGCGACGGTGGCAGACCGCTGGCGTGGGACCCACATGAAGCTGAGCTTTGGCGGGCGTCGTTCGTATAATCCGCGTTGGCTTTATTGCGGGATTTCCCTGATCCGGCGGGATGCCATGATGGAGGCTGGGCTCTTCGACGAGCGATGCCTGACCGCCTACGAGGACGTGGACCTCAGCGAGCGGCTTAGGGCGTACGGCCACACTCTGCTTTACGACCCCACAGTGGTGGCGACGCACCTCAAGCGTAGCACTCCAGGCGAGGTGGTTCGCGGGTTCTGGGGCTACTGGGCGGCGAAAAACGAGATGGAGGGAGCTTATGAATCGCCGGCTGATGCCGGCAGGCTGATGCTTCGCAGGCAGATGGGCATCGCCGCGTATCGACTTGCCGTTGATTTGCGGCTGCACCGCTACGAGTTGTTGCCGCTGGACCTGCTGATTCCGCTGACGTTCTGTGTGCGAGACATCGAGAAGATGGTGCAACTCAAGACATTGGCGCGCTGCGACCAGCAGGTGATCAGCCGCCATCTGGTGGACGAATGCCGCAAGGTCTGCAAGAAGCATTTCTCCACCACGCCTCCGCGGGAATGGTTCGGGCTGGCGTTCGGCAACGGGGTGATGCCCAACGGGCACCTGGCCCGCATGAGGAGGCCTATCGCCGCTTATCTGAGAACCTTTGCAGCCCGGTTCGATCGTGTGCTGGCGGATATCTCATCACGCGATCGTCTCCGAATCCTCGAGCACTTACCGGCAGTCCTCGACGAAGCCCACGCTCCCAGGGCTCGCTTCGCACACCCTGGGCTAGAATCCACCGCCCCCGTTGGAGGCTACGCTTCAGATTGATATAGGCTCTATGGCGGGCTTGTTGCTGGCTGTCGCCATAGTATTCTTTTTGGGAGTATTTCTCTCGAGTTGGATCGGCAACGCCCTGTCTATGGTCACCGTGAAACGGTGAGTTTATCCGGCTAAAAAACGACTTTAAGCCGCTGGGTGAAGTTGGTGGCGATGCGAAATCGCGGTTGGGCTCCGCCCTCACCCAGCCGATCCACGCGCACCACCCGGCCGGCACCACGCACCCGCCCCGGGTAAGGGGAATGCCCGTCACCGGGAGGGACCTCCAACTCCATCTCCAGAGACGTGCCCACGGCGAACTCGTTGCTGTCCGCCTCAAAACAGACTCCCCCGGAACAGACATCGTGGGTGACGGTGCGATAGATTACCTGGCCGCCATCGAGCGTTCCAACACACTCGATAGGAAGACGAATGCCCAATCGCCGATGTTTTCTCCGCTCCCGTGCGTGCCCCATAATGTGAACTCCCGAGCATCTTCACTACTATACGTAGCAAACCTGGTGCCATTCAGGCATTGTGTCGCCCCGGCATTTGGTTATCGGTTGATAACGTCTACGAGGGCAATGAATTAGAGATCAACAGATTGAGCCCGGATATCATCCTGGTTTCCTCACCCATTTCCAGCGTGTTGTTCCCGCTCAACAAGCTGAGATGGTATGGTTGTTTTTGACGGTGCGATAAATGAACGGATTATTAGTAACGTTCCTTGCCCCAGGCGATTGACAGGAGGTGGCGGGGCTCCTAGTATTGTGAATTCACCGGATGGTTGCGGCTTAGTGTCGCAAACCGGGGCGTAGCTCAGCATGGTTAGAGCGCTGCGTTCGGGACGCAGAGGTCGCTGGTTCGAATCCAGTCGCCCCGATTCGATGCACGATGCTCTTGCACGGAAGCGGGTTCGCAAGGGTTAGGCTGCCAGCAAGACGTGATGTAGTGTGAACTTGTCGCGCTCGGGCAGATCATGCTCGGTCTCGAAGGCGTCCGGATTATCGGGCAAGTGGCGTGCGGGGGCCAGCGGGTGCGGATTGGGCACATGCAGCTCACTGGCACGTTTGTTGATGGCGGCAGAGATGCTTTTCTTTGCGTTTTCGCAATTCCCGTCCATGACGTACCCTATCATCGCACCTTCGCCTTGGTGCGGTGCGTAACGGCCACTCACAAAGCACCCCATCCCATCAGGCCCCGCGTACTCGCCAGCTTTCGATTGTCGGCCTCCACCCGAGACCTTCACGTTGAGCTTCTTCGCTTCAATACCGAAGTAGCACCGGTTGTCATAACCGTGCGGGATGCATATGTCGATCTCGACATAGCCCCGGCCAGTCGCAGGGTCGAGATGCTCGACGTCTTTCGTATGTGGCTCGACGCGAAACCGAGCACCTCGGCGCCGGCGCTCCGTCTGTAGCGCGAGCACGAACCGATTCGTGATCTTCGGTTCGTCTTCGTCATCGTCCGGCCGTCGAAACATCCGCCACGTGTCGACAATGAGCTTGAGGATCTGCGGTACAAGTCCCTGAGGAAAGAGCACGTCAAAGAGTTCGGGAGCCTCCCCGTCAATCCTCATGCACGAGCCCTCCGCTGGTGATGCGTGAGCAAATGGGCGGCAGCCGCGTCGGCATCGTTCAGCGCCGCCGACCGTAGCCAAAAGCGCATGGTCAATGGCTTGACGATGTGCATCCGATCTTGTTCAAGGACGGCGAGATTCCGCAGGTACACGAGACTGCCGTAGCGCTCCGGCGAAATCTCCCGAAGCCTCGACAACACGGTGTCAAGCTCCTTGGAGGAGATCGCCTCACAGTACGCCTGTGCGCTTTGTCTCCGTGAAACCGTGAGGACAGCCACGCCAGCCTTCTCAGACAGAACGCAGCGAGCACCGAGTCGATCGCCAGTATCGCCAGCCCACACATGAAGTGAATCCAACAGAGTTGTCGCATAACGCTCTCGATCGTCTGCGGTCGGCGTTGCAAGCGTTGGTACATTTGATTTGTGTCTTGGTGTGGCGCTTTTCTGAAGAACGTCCACCGTATCCTCGATCAAGACCCGTTCCTCCTTGTTGACGTCGAAGTAAGAGTAGACGTGCTCTGTCAGCTTCTGCTTCGCGCCGCTGATGAGTTGCACGTGGCCGAGTTTACCGAACCTCTTGTCCTTGCTCACACGAGCAAAGACCTCCGACGCGGCGAGAATCACTCTGTCGGCGTTTTGACAAGGAGAGTCTTCTGGCAATGGGAACGGGAAGCGCAGAATCTCGTCAAAAAGAGCACGCTCCCGGTAAATCCCCCTGGACGTCATGTGAAATACGAAGTATTTGGCTAAAGGCGAGAGAAACGATGCTGCTAAGAACTTCAACAGGTCTGCATCTCGCTCTAGGCCGGACACAGCTTGAATCGCGTGCTTGAACACTACATCGAACGGTGAGAACGCAGTTTTTGTGAAACCTTGGTTGAAAACGACGAGCGGTGCCTTGAACAACCGTTCATCAGGTGCACGGCGCAGCTCTGTAATGCCCGGGTCCACCGTTTTGGCTTGCTCGGGGGCAAGCAACAGATCAAAGCTCTGCTTTGCGT
>JAGLWJ010000240.1 GCA_023133475.1 Phycisphaerae bacterium
GACGAGGCTGACGCAGCCCGATCCTTGGGTTTGCGTGGTTTTGGGGTTCAGAATGAGCCGGTTCGCCGTTATCCGCTGGGGGCTGCTTTGGCCCAGGTGCTGGGTTTTGTGAGCCCGGACGGGAAGGGGATAACCGGCATCGAACTGCAATACGATTCGCACCTTTGCAGTTATAACGGGCGGATCACCAGCATCGGGGACGTTGGGAGAAACGCGATATGGCGGCTGGAGCGTGGCACCGTCCCGGTGACAGACGGCGGGCATGTGATGCTGACCATCGACAATGTCATCCAGCAATTGGTCGAGGAACAGTTGGAAAAGCGGGTCAGGGAGCTCAAGGCTGAGAGTGGTGTGGCGGTGGTGATGTCGCCGAAGACGGGCGACATACTGGCAATGGCCTGCTGCCCGACCTTCGACCCCGCCGACTATGGCTCTATTTCCCAGGACTGGTGGCGGAACCGCACGGTAACAGACCCGGTGGAGCCGGGAAGCACCTTCAAGCCAGTCGTTGCCGGCTGGGCCCTTGCCAAGGGTTTCATCTCCCGCACCGAGACAATCTTCTGCCACAACGGAGTGTATGCCACCAGCGGCCGGGTGCTGAAAGACGTTAAGCCACACGGCAACCTGGATTTCGCGGGCATCCTCGTTCACAGCAGCAATATCGGGATGGGCATCATAGGCCAACGCATGGGCAACTCGGTGCTTTACGAGGCGGTGCGTCGGTTTGGTTTCGGGCAGCCTACCGGGCTGGGTTTCCCCGGCGAATCCGGAGGGATAGTGCGGGCGCTTCCGGATTGGGCCAAGCTTTCGAGCACTTCCATACCGATGGGCTACGAGATCGGTGTCACGCCGTTGCAGTTGACCACCGCCTATTGTGCAATAGTGAATGGTGGGATACTGCTGAAACCGCGTCTGGTGCGGGCCTTGCTCGCCCCGGAAGGCACGCCGTGTGAGTTGTCCACAGGCCCCCAACAAATCCGCCAGGTGCTCCCCGAGCAGACGGCGAGGTATTTGGCTGAAACGGTCCTGCCCGCCGTGGTCACCCGCGACAATAGCAAAGGCACAGAATCCGACTACCCGATGTTGGGCAAGACCGGGACAGCCAAACTCCTCCGCAAGGACGGGAAACGCTACGCCGACAGGGCATATCTCTGTTCGTTTGTTGGCGCCGCCCCAGTGGACGACCCTCGTGTAGTGGTTCTGGTGATGGTTCGCCGCCCGGACCCTGATCTGGGGCGATTTGGGCGCATCGTATCCATGCCGGTGGTGCGTAAGATCATTGACCTGACACTGTCTTACCTGGACACCCAATCACAACCTGAAGCGTAAGCGAGGGGCCTACCCCGGATCGTTCATGAACGCAGAGACGCAGAGGCGCAGAGGCGCAGAGAAGAGAAATTCCGCAGATTACACAGATTAAGCAGATTGACAAAGAAATGTACCCAAACCTAATCTTTGCTGTCTCCCGGGCATTTTCGCCCAAGTCTGCGTAATCTGCGGATAGTATTTGTAGGGCGGGTTCCACCCGCCTTCTTGGCGTCCTGCAGCGGGTGGAACCCGCCCTACGACTGCTCTCCATTGGATAAGGGCCTGGGCAACCTACGGGCTTGTGTCGAACATCTATAGGGGGTATCCTGCCGCGGTTGGGCTCAAGTGTTTTCGGTGAGATTGCCGCGATGTCGGGAATTGCACAACCGAGTGATGGTGGACAAGTCGGCGGTTTGCTGGATCGAGCACGTCGCGGCAACCAGGGCGCTTTTGCCGAACTGTGTTCCGACGCGTCGCGGAGCCGCTGGCTGCTGGCCATCACCGGCACGCTTCCGTCCTACCTGCGATGCAAGGTTGACGCCGAGGACGTTCTTCAGGACGTTCTAAGCTCCGCCTGGCGGAGTATTGAAAACGTCGAGGGGGAAAACGCGGAGGATTTCCACCGTTGGGTGTCGGGCATACTGCGGAACAAAGTCACCGACACAATCCGGTTCTATGGCAGGCGCAAGCGTGAGGCCTTCCGCGAGGAGGGCCACCATACCTCCCCCGAGTCCAAAGCGTACTGCCACAGGAACACGCCCAGCAAGTCCGCGTTCCGCCATGAGCAGATCGCCAAGATTGCCGAGGTGCTGGACTTGCTAAAAGAGCCTTACCGCCAGGTTATTGTTCACCGCGTTCTGGAAGGGTGTTCCACCAGGGAAGTTGCGGAAATAATGGGTAAGGAGACTGAGCATGTGAACATACTTCTATACCGGGCGCTGAGAAAACTCAAGGGAATATTGCAGGAGCGCGGAATCGAATCCACTCTTTTCAGACCTCTTTGACCGGCGGCAGGAACATGTGTGCGGATGCCTCTGGAGACCAGCCCGGTGACGCGGTTGAACTTGAAGCCGCTCGGGCTGTTGCCGCTTTTCTCGAAGCCAGAGGGGCTCAACCAGGGCTATCGCCCGAGCGGTTTGCCCCGCATGACCCGCAAGCGGCAGCCATGTTCCAGGAGGCGGTTGATGCGCTCGGGCATTTGCCGGCGGCGATGCCATCCGGCAGTCAGTCTGCCGGCAGAGGTAGTGCCGGCCAGGCTTTCGTCGACCGGCACCAGGCTGACTTCTCCAAAACCGTTTTCCTGGCACCGGGCTCAGGGCCATGCGGGCGCGAGAGCCCGAGCAAGCCGACCGCATTGCCAACCACCGACTCGATCGAAGGATACCGGCTTCTTTCCGAGATTCATCGCGGCGGGCAGGGAATCGTATACAAAGCCATCCAAAAAGCCACCAAGCGGACAGTGGCTCTGAAGGTCTTGCGTGAGGGGCCTTTTGCCGGGCCGAGAGAGCGGCTTCGCTTCGAGCGAGAGATCGCCCTGGTCGCCAGCCTGGAACATCCCAATATCGTGACCATCTACGACAGTGGTGTGGCGACGGGGCAACACTTCTTCGTCATGGAGTATATCCATGGCAAACTCCTCGATCGATATGTTTTCGACAAACAGCTTGGTTTGAGGGAGACACTCCAACTTTTCGAGAAGGTTTGTGCGGCGGTGGCCTACGCTCACCAGCACGGGGTGATCCACCGCGACCTCAAGCCCGGGAACATCCTCGTCGATGCCAGGGGTGAGCCGCACATCATCGACTTTGGATTGGCCAAGATCGCCGGCCCGGGCTGGGCTGCCGGCGGCGTGGCTGTGACTGTCACCAGCGAGTTCCTCGGCACGCTGGCTTACGCCTCGCCCGAGCAGACCCTCGGCGACCCGGCGCTGGTGGACATCCGCACGGACGTTTACTCGTTGGGTGTAATCCTCTATGAACTGGTCACGGGAAACTTCCCATACCCCGTGGTCGGCAACATGAAGGACATCCTAAAAGCCATCAGCGAGACACCACCCGAGCCGCCCAGTTCATGGCATCGACGGTCTCGCCGCGAATCGGCCAGCCGGAAGGCGATCCCGCATCGGATCAACGATGAACTCGATACGATCATTCTCAAAGCCCTGGCCAAGGCGAAAGAACGCCGCTACTCGTCGGCTGAGGAGTTGCGTCGTGACCTTGCACACTATTTGCAGGGAGAAAGCATCGAAGCCAAACGGGACAGCGCCTGGTACGTCCTTCGCAAACTCGCCCGCCGCAACATCTATGCCACGGCGACGGTGATAAGCCTGCTGGTTATCCTCTGCAGCTCTACCTACATCAGCTTCGACTTCTACCGCCAGACACGAGAAGCCCTAGACCAAAGAGAAACAAGCTACAAGGAGCTGGCTAAAAATAACAAAGACCTCAGCCGCATAATCAATGGCACGCATTCGATGGTCCGCTATCGGGCCTTGAGTGGGTTCCTCTCAGCCTGGCGTGCCGACAGTTTGGGACGGGCCCAGAAAAGCCTTGAACGAGTGACCGGGCCGCTGACGCCTGAGAAGGCGGTTATCCTCTTCCTGCTGGACGAGCAATATACGCTGGAACAGCTCATTGCCGACCTGCCGGAGGGTGATATCGCTCTGGCGTATTTTGCCGCCGGGGAGCGGCATTGCAAAGCCGGGCGGGCCTCGGAAGCCATCCGTGCATTCAAGACTGCCATCAACTCAAAAGGCGACCGCTGGACAAAATCCGTGTGCCAGGCACGCTTGCTCGAGCTTCGCAGGCGGGCTGATAACCAAAGAGCCATTGAGGATAAGAACCATGAACTCGACAAGGCAACAATCTCCACCCCGGACTGAGAATGACTCTACAGGGGCTGTCGAATCCTGTAGGGCGGGTTTCACCCGCCTTCGTGGCACTGGGTGGCGGGTGGAACCCGCCCTACATCTTCCGGCAAACGGGGTAGGACACCCATGGCACCGCCGACTTGGTGTCGCATCTTGCCTTGGTGGATTCACGCTGGTGGAACTGCTGGTGGTGGTGGCGATCCTCGCCCTGCTGATTGCGGTCCTGCTGCCCAGTCTGCGCAAAGCCCGGCAGCAATCGAAGTTGGTCGTTTGTCAATCCAATCTGAGGCAAATTGCGGTGGGTTGGCAGAACTACCTCATCGAGCATCAGGGAGCCTTTCTCCAAGGCATAAACGTCCGGCTCAGCTATGGCGGCCGACAGGGCACTGCCGAGTCATTCGGCGGCAACCCGGACAAGCCCAAACCAAAACCGCTCAATCCGCACCTCAGCCTGCCCCTGGTGATCAGGGACGATGCCGAAGTGTTCCACTGCCCTTCCGACCGGGGCAGCCCCTACGCCGGGCCTACGCACTTCGACTACTACGGGACCAGCTATCACACCAACGTCATGCTCGTCGGCCAGAACAAAATCCAGTTCAACCCCTTTACCGACCCGTGCAGGTACGTGCTTAATAAAGTGAACAGGCGGCTTTCGGGGATAAGGCGTTCGCAGATCGGCAATGAAAGCCGGCTGATTCTGCTCGGCGACCACGGCTGGTACAATGAATGGGGCCGCGGCACCAACTACGTGATCGAATGGCACCACCATCGGGCCACTCACAACGTTGCTTTTATGGACGGGCACGTCAGCTTTATGCGCATCCACAAGGGCGTGCATGTGACACCGGAGTACGTGGTCATCCCGTTCAAGGATTTAGCCGACGAGGCTTGCCAGTGCCAACCGGACGTGTATGATGGGCTGTAAGGTGTTTACTATGGCGACGGGCGATGTGTGTGGGTGCCCCACTCCGTTTCGTCGGTCCGGGCGGGTGGCCCACCGCTTTAGGGGTTGTCGATTTAGTCGTTCGGAGCGACCCCC